>JAWWBV010000511.1:0-2485 GCA_033720795.1 Halomonas sp.
CTGCCGCGAGGGCGTGTGCGGCTCCGACGGCATGAACATGAACGGCAAGAACGGCCTGGCCTGCATCACCCCGCTCTCGGAGGTGGTCAAGGGCAACAAGCTGGTGCTGCGCCCGCTGCCGGGCCTGCCGGTCATCCGTGACCTGGTGGTCGACATGGGGCTCTTCTACAAGCAGTACGAGCGCATCCAGCCGTACCTGCAGAACGACGAGCCGGCGCCGGCCATCGAGCGCCTGCAGTCGCCGGAGGAGCGCGACAAGCTCGACGGCCTCTACGAGTGCATCCTCTGCGCCTGCTGCTCGACTTCCTGCCCGTCGTTCTGGTGGAACCCGGACAAGTTCGTCGGCCCGGCCGGCCTGCTGCAGGCCTACCGCTTCCTCGCCGACTCGCGTGACGGCGCGACCCGCGAGCGACTGGCCGAGCTCGAGGATCCGTTCTCCGTGTTCCGCTGCCGCGGGATCATGAACTGCGTCGCGGTCTGCCCGAAGGGGCTGAACCCGACCCGCGCGATCGGCAAGATTCGCGAGATGCTGCTGGCCGATGCCACTTAAATCGTGGCGTCCAGCTTGTTATCATGTGCTCCGCTCTCGGGCTGCGGCAAGCTGCCGCAGCCGAGTCCGGTGCGGAGCGTGATGGAAAGAGCCGGTGCCCTGGGCACCGGCTCTTGACCATGGAATTCAGGATGCTCTTCCTCCGGCAGGGCATCAGCGATGTCGATACGGTCGAGTCGTGTCGGCGCCGATACCACCCCATCAGTGCAGGGTGACCAAGAGATGCAACAAGGCATAATGGAGTTGATGTGGCGCTCCTCCCACGTGAGTGGCGGCAATGCCCACTATGTGGAAGCGCTCTACGAGCAGTACCTCGATGACCCTTCCGCCGTTCCCGACGAATGGCGCCAGTACTTCGACCAGCTGCCGCGGCCCGAGGGCGGGGCCAGCCAGGATGTTCCTCTCACCCCGGTTCGCGACCAGTTCTATCAGCTGGGCCAGCAGCGGCGTACCGCGCACGTCGCGGCCGAGAGCGGGGAGGGCAAGAAGCAGGTCAGGGTACTCCAGCTGATCAACGCCTACCGCTTCCGCGGGCACCAGAAGGCCGACATCGACCCCCTCGGCCTGCGCAGTCCCACCCCGGTTCCCGACCTCGATCTCTCCTTCCACCAGCTCTCCAAGGCGGATCTGGACACCGAGTTCCAGACCGGCTCCTTCTTCATGGGGCTGGACAAGGCACCGCTGAAGGAGATCGTCGGTGCGCTGGAACAGACCTACTGCCGCTCCATCGGCTGCGAGGTCATGCACATCGTCGATACCGAAGAGAAGCGCTGGCTCCAGCAGCGCTTCGAATCGGTGCGCAGCGCCCCGAAGTACAGCCCCGACGTGCGCAAGCATGTACTCGAGCGGCTGACCGCCGCCGAGGGCCTCGAGAGCTACCTGGCCTCCAAGTACCCGGGCACCAAGCGCTTCGGCCTCGAGGGTGGCGAGAGCTTCATTCCGATGATGGACGAGCTGATCCAGCGCGCCGGCAGCTACGGCACCAAGGAGGTGGTCATCGGCATGGCCCACCGCGGGCGCCTCAACATGCTGGTCAACATCCTCGGCAAGAACCCCTCCGAGCTGATCGACGAGTTCGACGGCAAGAAGGTGGTGGAGCGCGGCTCCGGTGACGTCAAGTACCATCAGGGCTTCAGCTCGAACGTCATGACCCCGGGCGGCGAGGTTCACCTGGCATTGTCGTTCAACCCCTCCCACCTGGAGATCGTCGCCCCGGTGGTCGAGGGCTCGGTGCGGGCCCGCCAGGATCGCCGCAACGACCCGGTCGGCGACAAGGTGCTGCCGATCAACGTCCACGGCGACGCGGCCTTCGCCGGCCAGGGCGTGGTCATGGAGACCTTCCAGATGTCGCAGACCCGTGCCTACCGCACCGGCGGCACCCTGCACATCGTGATCAACAACCAGGTCGGCTTCACCACCTCACACCCGCAGGACTCGCGTTCCACCGAGTACTGCACCGACATCGCGAAGATGGTCCAGGCGCCGATCTTCCACGTCAACGGCGACGACCCGGATGCCGTGCTGCACGCCACCCAGGTGGCGCTGGACTACCGCCAGCAGTTCAAGAAGGACGTGGTCATCGACCTGGTCTGCTATCGTCGCCGCGGCCACAACGAGGCCGACGAGCCGTCCGGCACCCAGCCGATGATGTACAGCAAGATCAAGGATCATCCGTCCTCGCGGACCCGCTACGTCGAGCGCCTGGTCAAGGAGGGGCTGCTCTCCGATGACGACGCCAAGGCGATGATGGAGAAGTACCGCGACGACCTGATGGCCGGCAACCACGTGGCCAACGCCCTGGTGCAGAAGCCCAACAAGTCGCTGTTCGTCGACTGGACGCCCTATCTGGGCCACGAGTGGAGCGGCCATGCCGACACCCGGGTCGAGATGAAGCGCCTGCAGCGCCTCGCCGGCAAGATGTGCGAGATCCCCGAC
>JAWWBV010000512.1:0-2484 GCA_033720795.1 Halomonas sp.
CCCTCGACCTCGACGCTGGGCTGGCCGTCGGGGGTGCCCATCAGCGCGCCGCTCTCCTTGAGCAGCAGCGAGCCGACGTGCAGGTCCTGCTCCTCGAGGCCCAGCACGAAGGCGGCATCCGCGCGCCCGGCGGCCAGTTCGGCCATGTCGAGCAGGCCGCTGCCGGAGGCGCGCTGCTGCTCGATCTGCGGGCCGAGCTGCTGGACCAGGGTCAGGTAGGAGGGCAGCAGGCGCGGGCGCAGCCAGGTCTCGGGCAGGCCCATGGCGACGCGGGTGCCGGCCACGGCGGTGCGCTTGGTCACGCGGATGCGCTTGCCGTTGAGCTGGGCACCGCGGCCGCGGCTGGCCAGGTATTCGTCGTCGCTGAAGGGGCAGATCACCACCGCGTGCTCCGGGCGGCCCTTGACGAGACACACCACCGACATGGCGAAGCCGGGGGCGGCAACGGTGAGGTCGGAGTAGCCGTGGAAGGGTTCGATCTTCCACAGGGTGTCGGCGCCTTCGCCCTCGCCGGGGCGATGCGGGGTGAAGCGCCCCTGGACGCCGTGCTGGGGGTAGCCGCGGGCGAGCTGACGAACGATCAGCGTCTCGGCGTTGCGGGCGGCGTCCTCGAGCAGGCGGTCGAGGCTGGACTCCTGGTGGGAGTTCTCGATTCGCTCGCGGATGCGCAGGAATTGTTCGCCGGCACTGCGTGCGGCACGCAGGGCGAATTGGACCATCGGATGCATGATCGGGCCTTGGGGAGTCGGTGGTGTTAAAGAACGGATCGGGCGCGAATCCTAGCAGAAGCGCACCGGATGCGCCATTCGTCGCCACCGGCCGCCATGCTAGAATCGCCGCTCCCCGTTTCTCCCAGGATCCACAGGCCCTCACCATGCTCGAGCGCATCCGCATCGTCCTGATCGGCACCAGCCACCCCGGCAACATCGGCGGCACCGCCCGCGCCATGCACAACATGGGGCTCTCCGACCTGGCCCTGGTGGCGCCGCGCTGCGAGCCGCTCACCGCCGACACCGTCTCGCGGGCCTCCGGGGCCGACCATATCGTCCACGACGCTCGCACGGTCGAGACCCTCGAACAGGCGGTGAGCGATTGCACCCTGGTGGTCGGCGCCAGCGCCCGCTCGCGCACCCTGCCCTGGCCGATGATCACGCCCCGGGCGCTGGGCGAGCGGCTGCCCACCGAGCTCGCCGACCCGGCGGCTCGCGTGGCGCTGGTCTTCGGCCGCGAGGACAGCGGCCTGACCAATGCCGAACTGCAGCGCTGCCACGCCCACGTGCACATCCCCACCAATCCCGACTTCAGCTCGCTGAACCTGGCCGCCGCGGTGCAGGTACTCGCTTACGAGTGCCGCCAGGCCTGGCTCGCCCAGCAGGATGCAGGGCCGGCCGAGGCAGCGGCTGACCAGCCGCTGGCCAGCCACGAGGAGCTCGAACGCTACTTCGAGCACCTCGAGCGCACCCTGATCGGCATTGGCTTCCACGACCCGGCCATGCCGCGCCAGCTGATGGCCCGGCTGCGCCGCTTCACCCTGCGAGCGCGCCCCGAACGCATGGAGCTGAACATCCTGCGCGGCATCCTCACCGCCACCGAACAGCAGGCCGAGCGCCAGAGGAACGACGACGCCTCGGGGCAATGACCCGCGCGCCTTGAAGCCGGCGCGGCGCGCCCCCACTATGAAAGCCAATCCCCGTTCGCCACGCCACCCAAGGACCGCTGCATGCTTCAACGTCTGCGCGAGGACATCAACAGCGTATTCGCCCGCGACCCGGCGGCCCGCAACTTCCTGGAAGTGCTGACCAACTACCCGGGGCTGCATGCCTTGCTGGTGCATCGGCTGAGTCACTGGCTGTGGCGCAAGAACCTCAAGTGGCTGGCGCGCACCCTGTCACAGCTGGCGCGCCTGCTGACCGGCATCGAGATCCACCCCGGCGCCATCATCGGCCGGCGCTTCTTCATCGACCACGGCATGGGCGTGGTGATCGGCGAGACCGCCGAGGTGGGCGACGACGTCACCCTCTACCAGGGCGTGACCCTGGGCGGCACCAGCTGGAACAAGGGCAAGCGCCACCCCACCCTGGGCGACGGCGTGATCGTCGGTGCCGGGGCCAAGATCCTCGGCCCCTTCACCGTCGGCACCGGTGCCAAGATCGGCTCCAATGCGGTGGTCACCAAGGAGGTGCCGGCCGGCGCCACCGTGGTCGGGATCCCGGGCAAGGTGGTCCAGCGCAGCGAGCCCGACGATCCCGAGGCGATCGCGGTGGACCCCGAGCGCCGCGAGGCGATGCGCCGCAAGTTCGGCTTCGACGCCTACGGGGTGAGCCAGGACATGCCCGACCCGGTGGCCCGCTCGATCCAGGCGATGCTCGACCACATGCACGCCGTGGACGAGCGCATCGAGCGCATGTGCACCACCCTGCGCAAGGTCGACGCCAGCTACCGCGACGGTCGCCTGCCGGAGCTGCGCGACGAGGACTTCGCCGA
>JAWWBV010000513.1:0-2480 GCA_033720795.1 Halomonas sp.
CGAGGTGCGCAAGCTGATTGCCGGCCCATCCGTCTATATCTGCGATGAGTGTGTCGACCTCTGCAACGACATCATTCGCGAGGAGGTGCTCGATGCCGATGCCGAGACCGATGAGGAGCGCCTGCCCGCTCCCCGCGAGATTCGTCACACCCTCGATGACTATGTGATCGGCCAGGACCGCGCCAAGATGGTGCTGTCGGTGGCGGTCTATAACCACTACAAGCGCCTGCGCTTCGGCGGCAAGGAAGGCGATGTCGAGCTCGGCAAGTCCAATATCCTGCTGATCGGTCCCACCGGCAGCGGCAAGACCCTGCTGGCCGAGACCCTGGCGCGCCTGCTCAACGTGCCCTTCACCATCGCCGATGCCACGACCCTCACCGAGGCGGGCTATGTCGGCGAGGATGTCGAGAACATCATCCAGAAGCTGCTGCAGAAGTGCGACTACGACGTGGACAAGGCCCAGCGCGGCATCGTCTACATCGACGAGATCGACAAGATCTCGCGCAAGTCGGACAACCCGTCCATCACCCGTGACGTCTCGGGCGAGGGCGTGCAGCAGGCGCTGCTCAAGCTGATCGAGGGCACCACCGCCTCGGTGCCGCCCCAGGGCGGTCGCAAGCATCCCCAGCAGGAGTTCCTGCAGGTGGACACCGGCAACATCCTGTTCATCGTCGGCGGCGCCTTTGCCGGTCTCGACAAGGTGATCCGCGATCGCGCCGAGACGGGCGGCATCGGCTTCAATGCCGAGGTCAAGAGCAAGGATGAATCCAAGGGCATCGGCGACCTGCTGCTCGACGTCGAGCCCGAGGACCTGGTCAAGTTCGGCCTGATCCCCGAGTTCGTCGGCCGCCTCCCGGTGATCGCCACCCTCACGGAGCTCACCGAGGATGCCCTGATCCAGATCCTCACCGAGCCGAAGAACTCGCTGATCAAGCAGTACGGCCGGCTGTTCGAGATGGAAGGGGTGGAGCTCGACTTCCGCGAGGACGCCCTGCGCGCGGTGGCCGGCAAGGCCATGGCCCGCAAGACCGGGGCGCGCGGGCTGCGCTCGATCCTCGAGTCGGTGCTGCTCGACACCATGTACGAGATTCCGTCTCTCGAGGGCGTCTCCAAGGTGGTGATCGATGCCTCGGTCATCGCCGGCGAGAGCGAGCCGCTGCTGATCTACTCCCAGCAGGAAGCGGCGCGGGTCGACGGCACCGACGGCTGACGCGCACCGGGCGCGCGTCGCCCTGATGAGGGAGCGGCTTCATCTCCGGAATGCCCGACGGGCACGCCAGGGGAGGGCCGCTCCCCTTCTTGTGTGTGGGCGCCCGCCGCTGCCTTGCAATGCCGCCGCTTCGCCCCCATTCCCTGGGTATCCATCCGATTTCGTGTGAGGAACGTCTGCGATGCAGCAGAACGCCGAACAGACCCTGAGTCTGCCCCTTTTGCCGCTGCGGGACGTGGTCGTCTACCCGCAGATGGTCATTCCGCTGTTCGTCGGCCGCGAGAAGTCGATCCAGGCGCTCGAGGCCGCCATGGAGGCCGACAAGCGCGTCCTGCTGGTGGCCCAGCGCGAGGCCAGCAAGGACGATCCCGACAGCGAGGACATGTTCGCCATCGGCACCGTCGCCGAGATCATGCAGCTGCTCAAGCTGCCCGACGGCACCGTCAAGGTGCTCATCGAGGGCGAGTCGCGGGCCGACATCCGCGAGATCGTCGCCGTCGACGGCGGCTACAGCCGCGCCGAGGTGAGCCTGCGCGAGAGCGAGCCGCTCTCCGAGCGCGAGCAGGAGTCGCTGGTGCGCGTGCTGCTCAACCAGTTCGAGCAGTACGTCAAGATGTCGAAGAAGGTGCCCAACGAGGTGCTCAACTCGCTCTCCGGCATCGAGGACCCGAGCCGCCTGGTGGATACCATCTGCGCCCACCTGTCGTTGAAGATCGACGACAAGCAGCAGCTGCTGGAGATGGACCGGGTGCGCGACCGCATCGAGCACCTGATGGCGCTCATCGAGTCCGAGATCGACCTGCTGCAGGTGGAGAAGCGCATCCGCTCGCGGGTCAAGGACCAAATGGAGAAGTCCCAGCGCGAGTACTATCTCAACGAGCAGATGAAGGCCATCCAGAAGGAGATGGGCGAGCTCGAGAACGTCCCCAACGAGGCCGAGAAGTACGAGCAGGCCATCGAGGAGTCCGGCATGCCCAAGGAGGCCCGCGACAAGGCCCTCCAGGAGCTGGGCAAGCTCAAGATGATGTCGCCGAATTCCGCCGAGGCCACGGTGGTACGCTCCTACCTCGACTGGCTCGTCGCGGTGCCCTGGAAGAAGCGCACCCGCATCAAGCACGACCTGGTGCACGCCCAGAAGGTGCTCGACGAGGATCACTACGGCCTCGAGGAGGTCAAGGCGCGCATCCTCGAGTACCTGGCGGTGCACAAGCGGGTCAAGAAGCTCAAGGGCCCGGTGCTCTGCCTGGTGGGGCCGCCCGGGGTGGGCAAG
>JAWWBV010000514.1:0-2477 GCA_033720795.1 Halomonas sp.
GGCGGTGGCGAACAGGAAGATCGTCACCAGCGCCTCCTGCACCGAGACGCCGTCCTGCTGGTGGCTGAAGTAGAGCAGCGAGCCGATCAGGGTGCAGCCGACGCCCAGGGTGCTGGCCTTGGTGGGGCCGTGCAGCCGGGTGTAGAAGTCCGGCAGCTTGGCCAGCCCCCAGGAGCCGATCAGCGCCACCAGGGCCCCGACCAGCAGGAAGGCGGCGATGACGAGCTGCAGCGTCACCGGCATGTCGAGGGCGCTCATTCGATCACGTCCCCCCGCACCAGGTACTTGCTCATGGCCACGGTGCCGATGAAGCCCATCAGCGCGATCAGCAGCGCCAGCTCGAAGAGCACGCCGAGCCCCATGCGCAGGTCGGCCAGCACGATCAGCGCGATGCTGTTGATCATCAGGGTGTCCAGCGCCAGGATCCGGTCGACGATGTCCGGGCCGATGGCCAGCCGGTAGAGGTTCAACAGGGCGGCGACGGCGAAGAGCGTCATGGCGATGGGGATGACGATGGCGATCATCGGAAGATCTCCTCCAGGGGCTGCTCGTAGCGCGTGCGAATGGTGGCGATGGCCTCGGCCTCGTCCTCGAGGTGCAGGGCGTGGATCAGCAGGGTGTTGGCCTCGGCGTCGTGGTGGAGCGAGACGGTGCCCGGGGTCAGCGAGATGGTGCTCGCCAGCAGGGTGATGGCGAAGTCGTCGTCCAGCGCCAACGGGTAGGTGAAGAAGCCCGGCCGCAGCTGCCGGGTGGGGCGCAGGATGCGCAGCGCCACCACCAGGTTGGAGCGCAGGATGTCGACCAGCAGCACCCCCAGGTAGCGCAGCAGCGGCAGCGGGCGGCGGATCTTCGCCTCCTCGGGCCAGAAGGCGTGGGTCACGATGGGGATCGCCACCCCCAGGGCCAGCCCCAGCAGGGCATGGGCGACGCTCAGGTCGTTGACCATCAGCAGCCAGAGCAGGGCCAGGAACAGCGAGAAGAGCGGGTGCGGCAGCCAGAACTGCCGGGAGCGGACGTTCGGCGTCATGGCGAGATCTCCGGGGCGAGGGCCAGCGTCTCCGGCAGCATGGCGGCGATGTAGGCCTGGGGCGTCAGCAGCTGCTCGGCGGTCAGCGCCAGATACCCCATCACCGGCTCGCCCAGCGCCGCGAGCACGCCGTTGAGGGCGACCAGGGCACAGACGACGGCCAGGCAGCCGCGATCCAGCGGGGGCGGCGCCGTGGCAGGCCCGGGGCGCCAGAACCAGCGACTGCCGGTGCGGCTGACGGCGATCAGGGTCAAGAGCGCCGCGGCCAGCAGCAGGGCCCACAGCCAGAGTCCGCGCGGCTCGTCGACGCTCGCCTGGAGGATCCACACCTTGCTGACGAAGCCGCCGAAAGGCGGCAGGCCGACCGCGGCGATGGCGGCGAGGAAGAACAGGCCGCCGAGCAGGGGGCGATGGCCCATGGGCGCCTCCACCGAGAAGCGGTCATAGCCCTCCTCGCGCTGCTGGCCCAGCAGGTCGGCGAGCAGGAAGAAGGCGGCCGCCATGCCGGTGCTGTGGATCAGGTAGAAGAGCGCGGCGCCCAGCGTCGCCGGGGTGACGAGGCTCAGGGTGGCGAGCAGGGTGCCCACCGAGATGATCACCAGGTAGGCGGTCAGGGTGCGCAGGCTGTCCGAACCGAGCACCCCGACGCCGCCCAGCGCCAGGGTCAGCAGGGCCAGCGGCCAGAGCCACTGCCAGGCGGCGGCGTTGACCGGCGCCTCGCCGAGCCCGAAGACCAGCAGGAAGACCCGCAGGATGGCGTAGATGCCGACCTTGGTCATGATGGCGAAGAGCGCGGCGACCGGGGCGCTCGAGGCCGAGTAGGCGCGGGGCAGCCAGAAGAGCAGCGGCAGGATGGCGGCCTTGATGCCAAACACCACCAGCAGCACCATGCTGGCCGCCGCCAGCAGCGGCGCGTCGCCCGGCGGGGCGGCGGCCACCTCGAGCGCCAGGTCGGCCATGTTGAGGGTGCCGGTGAGCCCGTAGAGGGTGCCCAGGGCGATCAGGAACAGCGCCGAGCCCACCAGATTGATGATCACGTAGTGCAGCCCGGCGCGGCTGCGCGCCCGCCCGCCGCCGTGGAGCAGCAGCGCGTAGGAGGCGATCAGCAGGATCTCGAAGAACACGAAGAGGTTGAACAGGTCGCCGGTGAGGAAGGCGCCATTGAGGCCGGCCAGCTGGAACTGGAAGAGGGCGTGGAAGTGCGCCCCCCGGCGGTCGATGCCGCGGCTGGCGTAGAGCAGGCAGGCGAGCCCCAGCAGGGCGGTCAGCGCCAGCATCAGGGCGCTGAGCCGGTCGAGGATCAGCACGATGCCGAAGGGCGCCGGCCAGTCGCCGGCGTGGTAGAGCCGATACTCCCCGCCACTCGCCGCGACCAGGGCCCAGGCGCCCAGCCCCACCAGGCCCAGGGTGCTGGCGAGGCCGACCAGGCGCTGCACGCCGAACGGCAGCC
>JAWWBV010000515.1:0-2460 GCA_033720795.1 Halomonas sp.
CCTTCTTGGCGGCCTTCTCGGCCTCGAGCTGGGCCTCGATCTTGGAGATGCTGGTGGAGATGTGCTCGAACTCGGTGTCCATCTCCAGCGGCTTGGTGCGCACCGCCAGCTTGACCCGATGGCCGGTCTTCGGCGCGCCGGCGGCCTTGCTGCGGGGCGCCTTGGGCGCCGGCGCGGCGGCGCTCGGTGCGGCTTTCGCGTCGCGGCGCTTCGCCTCGCCCTGCTTGGGACTCATGAAGTCCTCGATCTGGCGACGCATCACCTGTTCGAATTCGCTCAGTTCTGTTTCCATCATTGCTCCGTGGGCCGCATGGGCGCATGCGGCGGGTGATCAAAGGGGGCGACATCCATCGCTCGACGACGCCGGATCGACACGCCATGGCAGGGAGCCGGAGAGCCTCGCTGCGATGACGTGGTGGCGAGTGATAATGGCGATGGTCGCAAGGCTCACGCCTACCGGCCGTCGGCTGGACGCGCGGTCAGGCGTCGTCCAGGCGAGAGTGCCTGTCGAAAGAGCGCCTATCGAAAGATCGTGCCGATGCGAAGCCGAGGGGCCGCCCGAGGGCGCGCCGCATCAGGAGCCTGCACGGCAGGGCGATAGTATAACGCCACGGTGAACCACAAGGGGTAGTGAAGTGTGACAGCTTATCTTCCCCTCTCGGCCAGTGAAACCCCTCGCCTTGTCCCTGCCAGAAGGGCCAACGCCACGACACGACGCCCGCACCACGGCCGTGGCGTGGTGCGGGCGGCGGACGGGCCAGCAGCGGGCGGCCGGATGCCGCCGCCCGGTCATGCAGGGCGATGGCGGCTCACGACACCTCGAGGGCGATCTTGAGCACGCCGTCGCGCTGGTGGGAGAAGAGGTCGTAGGCGTCGACGATCTGCTCCAGCGGATAGCGATGGGTGACCATGGGACCGAGGTCCAGGCGGCCGCTGTCGATGATCTGCATCAGCCGGCGCATGCGCTCCTTGCCGCCGGGGCAGAGCGAGGTGACGATGCGATGATCGCCCAGGCCCGCACTGAAGGCGTCCAGGGGAAGGGTGAGGTCCTCGGAGTAGACGCCGAGGCTCGACAGGGTGCCGCCGGGCTTGAGCACCCGCAGGGCGGACTCGAAGGTCTGCTGCAGCCCCAACGCCTCGATGGAGGCATCCACCCCGCGCCCGCCGGTGAGCTTGAGGATCTCGGAGACCACGTCGACCTTGCGGAAGTCGATGACCACGTCGGCGCCCATCTTGCGGGCCATCTCGAGCCTCTCGTCGACCCCGTCCACGGCGATGATCAGTCCGGCGCCGCGCAGCCGCGCCCCGGCGGTGGCGCACAGGCCGATGGGCCCCTGGGCGAAGACCGCCACGCTGTCGCCGATCCGGATATTGGCCGACTCCGCCCCGGCGAAGCCGGTGGACATGATATCCGGGCACATCAGCACCTGATCGTCGCTCAAGCCATCGGGCACCGGCGAGAGGTTGGCCTGGGCATCCGGCACGCGCAGGTACTCGGCCTGGGCGCCATCGATGGTGTTGCCGAAGCGCCAGCCGCCCATGGGCTTGTAGCCGTGCCCGCGATGGCCGCCGTCCTGGGCGCTGCAGCCGTCCTGGCAGGCGTAGGAGGTGAAGCTGGGGCAGATCGCCCCGGCGATGACGCGCTGCCCTTCCCGGTAGCCCTGAACGTTGGCCCCGAGCTTCTCGATCACCCCCACCGGCTCGTGGCCCACGGTCAGGCCCTTCTCTACCGGATACTCGCCCTTGAGGATGTGCACGTCGGTGCCGCAGATGGTGGTGGTGGTCACCCGGATCAGGGCGTCGTTGGGACCGATCTCCGGCACCGGCTTGTCGTCGATCTCGATGCGGCCGGGTTCGACGAAGATGGCGGCTTTCATCATGGCGGGCATGGCGGGCTCCTGGCATGCATGAGAAGAATAAGCGGTTAAGCTATAGCAGCCATCCGCCCTCTTACCCGTGATCCACATCAAGGTGCGTCGACTTGGTGCCTGTTCCATCACGCACCGCCCTCCCCTAACGACAAGGACGTCGAATGTCAGCGACCGATACCCTGCGCCTGATCCTGCTCTCCACCCTGTGGGGCATGTCATTCATCTTCATGCGGGTGGCGGTGCCAGAGTTCGGCCCCGTGCCGCTGATCCTGCTGCGCATGGGCATCGGGGCGCTGCTGCTTCTGCCGCTGCTGTGGAGCCTGCGCTACCTGCGCCTGGTGCGGGAGCACGCCGGCCGACTGCTGCTGTTGGGCCTGA
Source organism: Halomonas sp. (assembly GCA_033720795.1). Classification (GTDB taxonomy): domain Bacteria; phylum Pseudomonadota; class Gammaproteobacteria; order Pseudomonadales; family Halomonadaceae; genus Halomonas. Next base: position 2,250 of record JAWWBV010000515.1, read on the forward strand.
TCAACCACGTGCTGCCCTTCTCGCTGCTGGCGCTCGCCACCACCCGGCTGGAGGCGGGCTTCACCTCGCTGATCAACGCCACCACGCCGATCTTCACCGCGCTGATCGGGGCGCTGTTCTTCGCCACCCCGGTGCAGCGCCAGCAGTACCTGGGGCTCGCCCTGGCGCTGTTCGGCGTCTACGTGCTCTCGGCGGACCGGCTGGACTTCGC
>JAWWBV010000516.1:0-2460 GCA_033720795.1 Halomonas sp.
GCCCCGGCGCTGGCCGAGCGCATCACCGAGCCGGCGGACCTGGCGGAGCACACCCTGCTGCACGCCGTGGGGTTCGAGGTGGGCTGGCCCACCTGGCTGGAGGCCGTGGGGGTGCCGACGCTGGCCTCGCGCTGCGCGCCGCTGACCTGCGATACCCAGACCATGACGCTGTCGCTCGCGGCGCTGGGCGAGGGCGTCGCCTTGACCCATCGGCGTCTGGTGGAGAACCGCGACGATCTGGTGGCGGCGCTCGATTGGCCGGTCGATAGCGATGAGGCGTTCTGGCTGGTACGCCCAGCGCGCGCGCCCGCCTGGCCGGAGGCGGCGATGCTCTGGGACTGGCTGAGGGAGCGTCTGGCCCTGGACGCTTGAGGAGACTGCCACCCCCCCGGCGCCTGGCGCCCCGGGAGCCACGGGCCAGGGCGTTACCCCGCCAGATAGCTCCTGAAGGCCGCCAGGGTCGCGTCGATGGCGCGGGTGCCGGTATCGCTGCGCAGGTCGATCATGGGGGCTTCCTGGCGGTAACGGGCGGTGGAATACGTGGCGCTCGGCCTGGGGATATCGAGCCTCGGGGCCGACGCGGGGCTACCAGGCGCGCAGGGTGCCGGCGTCCTCCGGCAGGCGCGCCAGCGGGTCCTGGTGGAAGTAGCGCGACAGCAGCCCGTAGAGGGCCGGATAGGCCCGGTGGAGGCGGTCGGGGTCGCTGAAGAAGTGCTCGCAGCAGACCGCGAAGCACTCGCCGGGATGGCTGGCGGCGTAGTCGTCGATGGGCGTCTCCTCGCCCCGGGCGAGGCGCGCCTGGAGGTCCTCCCAGACCCCCATGAAGATGCGGTACCACTCCCGGGGGTCGATCTCCCGGGGCAGCGGCGGGAAGCCGTCGACGTCCAGGGAGTTGCCCAGGTCGAGCTTGTGGGCCAGCTCGTGGATCAGCACGTTGAAGCCGTCGAACCCGCCGCTTGCCATCAGGTCGGGCCAGGCGATCACCACCGGGCCCTGCAGGGAGGTCTCGCCGGCGCGCTCGTCGTCATACTCGTGCACCACCCCGGCCTCGTCCATTTCTTCCACCCGCCGCTGGAAGGCGTCGGGCAGGATCAGGATCTCGTGGACGTTGGCAAAGGCCTCCCGGTGCTCGCTGTCGCACCAGCCCAGCGTCAGCAGGCAGGCCTGGCCCGCCAGGGCGAGCCGGGCCGGGGCGTCGAAGGTGACCGTTCCGGCAAGTTCCGGGTGCAGGCTCAGGCGCTTGGCGTGCACGAACTGCCAGGCCCGCTGACCGAGCCGCTCGGCCTGGTCGTCGGGCAGGGCGGCGAGCAGCGCCACCCGCGCCCGGGCCTCGGCCCAGTCGTCGACAGGGAAGGGATGGCGTTGCTCGAAGCGCCGGCTTCCCAGGCGCAGCAGCCGGCCGAGCATGGCGTCAGCTCTCCTCCAGGTTGGCGCCGGACTTCCAGGACCAGTCGCGCCAGCGCAGGTCGAACAGGTCCTTGCGCCGATCCTTGAGGTTGGTCACCGAGCCCTCGGCGCGCACCACGGTCAGCCGAGTCAGGTCCAGATCCGAGAACATGATCATCTCGGTGTTGGGCGTGGTCTCGGAGAGCACGGCGTCGTGGGGGAAGGCAAAGTCCGAGGGCGAGAAGACCGACGACTGGGCGTACTGGATCTCCATGTTCTCGATGGAGGGCACGTTGCCGACGCTGCCGCACAGCACCACGTAGCACTCGTTCTCGATGGCCCGTGCCTGGGCGCAGTGGCGCACCCGCAGGTAGCCGTTCTTGGTGTCGGTCCAGAAGGGCACGAAGAGGATGTCCATCTCCTGGTCGGCGAGCAGCCGCGAGAGCTCGGGAAACTCGACGTCGTAGCAGATCAGGATGCCCACGCGGCCGGCGTCGGTGTCGAAGACCTTGAGCTCGTCGCCGCCCTCGATCACCCAGTCGCGGCGCTCCTGGGGGGTGATGTGCAGCTTGGACTGGGCCTCGATGCTGCCGTCGCGATGGAAGAGGTAGCAGACGTTGAAGAGCCGGCCATCCTCGCGCTCCTCGATCATCGACCCGGCCACGATGTTGATGTTGCAGGAGACCGCCATGCGCGACAGCTCGGTCTTGAACTGCTCGGTGAAGCCGGCCAGGAAGCGGATGGCGGCCATCTGGTCCTGCTGGGCGGCGCGGTCCTGCAGGCCCATCAGCGGGGCGTTGAAGAGCTCGGGGAAGACGGCGAAGTCGCTCTGGTAGTCGGAGAGCGCATCGACGAAGTACTCGACCTGCTGCAGTACCGACTCCACCGAGGAGAACTCGCGCATCTGCCACTGCACCGCGCCGACCCGCACCTGGGTCGGGCGGTTCTCCAGCACCCGCTCGGCCGGCTCGAAGAGGATGTTGTTCCACTCCAGCAGGGTCGCGTAGCCCTGGGACTTCTCGTCCTCCGGCAGGTACTTGCGCAGCAGCCGCTTGACCTGGAAGTCGTTGGCCA
>JAWWBV010000517.1:0-2451 GCA_033720795.1 Halomonas sp.
AGGTGCTGGCCCGGGCTCTGCAGAAAGCGGGTAAAACCTTTGATCATGCGGCGATATCGACTCGCGGGACGCGGAAAAGCGTTGAGTGTAGCCGACCACTGACACCTTGCAAAGCGCGGCGCGGCGATGAGGACGCGCCGTCGATGCCAGACACGGGTCGTCAGACAGAGAAAGGGGAGGCCTGTGGCCTCCCCTCAAAAGCAGGATGCTGCATCCGTGCAGCTGATTTTTCTTCGTGATGGCGCATCGCCCTGAATACGCACCACAGTCACCAAGGAGGGTTCAGGCAAGCGATGTTGTTATGGTTGTTGATGCTCCTGACGGCGACCGTCTCGTATTCAAAACAATAGTCCAACCACGACGGCATGAAAGTATGCCTCCTCCCGGATTGTTGGCATTGTTGCCGGGAGTGCACCTCGTTGGCCCTTGTCATTGTTGTTGGCCGTACTGGGGTGCGTCGCGTCCTGATGGCTCCGGTGCTTCGAGTCACTTGTTGTTGTTGGGTCTCGAAGGCCTCGCGCCGTGCCGCTGCTGTTCTTGTTGTCGGCAAGCGCCGAAGTCGTAGGGGCCCGTGTCTCTTCTTGTTGTTGTCGGGGCGGGCCCTGTCACGCCTGGCTACCTTGTTGTTGTTGTTGGCAACGGGTGACGTCCGGATTTGTTTTTCTTGGTCTAGTAGTAGCAGCTGGCGTGCCACTGCCGAAAAAAACGTTATAAAACATGTGGATGAAGATGATGCGCTGGGGCCATGTTGCGACGCGGCGGCGGAGTGTTACCCATCCTGCCCCGCCTTGGGGCAGTAGCTGTGTGGGAAGGTAACAAATGGTGCAGAACGTGGTCTGGAAGGGGAAAAATAGCGCCCGCGGCGTCGGCCGCGGGCGCTTGCACTATGGTCGAATGGCCATAAGTCGTATGGCCAGGCGGCGTCATCCCGTGCTGCGGCGCGGGCTCTTCTTGCGGGGGATGCCCAGGCGCTGGCGCCGCTCCCAGAGGCACTTGCGACTGATGCCGAGTTTCTGGGCGAGCTCGGTCTCGCTCATCTGGTCCTGATGCTCCAGCACGAAGTGCTGGAAATAGTCCTCCAGAGAGAGGTCGTCCTCCTCACCCGGGGTGGGCTCCGCGGGGGCGGGGGAGGTCGGCACGTCGCTGGCCGGCTCGACGGGCGGCCGGGGCGCGGTGGCGAGCCCCAGGTCGTCGGGGTGGATCAGATGGCCCTCGGCGAGGATGACGCCGCGCTCCAGGGCGTTCTCCAGCTCGCGCACGTTGCCGGGCCAGGGGTAGTCGCGAATGGTGCGACGGGCGGCCCGGGAGAGCCGCAGCCCCTCGCGCTCGTGGCGTCGACAGGCCTTCTCCAGCAGCACGTCGGCGATCTGCAGGATGTCGTCGTCGCGCTCGCGCAGGGAGGGCAGGTCGATCTGCATCACGTTGAGGCGATAGTAGAGGTCGAGGCGAAACTCGCCGGTCGTCGACAGGCGCTGCAGGTCGCGGTGGGTGGCGGCGATCAGGCGAACGTTCACGTGGCGGGTCTCCACCGAGCCGATCTTGCGGATCTCGCCCTCCTGCAGCACGCGCAGCAGGCGCGCCTGGGCGTCGAGGGGCAGCTCGCCGATCTCGTCGAGGAACAGGGTGCCGCCGTCGGCGGCCTCGACCAGGCCGGTGCGGGCGGCGCTGGCGCCGGTGAAGGCGCCTTTCTCATGGCCGAACAGTTCGGACTCGATCAGCGTCTCGGGGATGGCCGCGCAGTTGACGCAGATCAGCGGCGCGCCGGCGCGCCGGCTCTGCTGGTGCAGGGCCCGGGCCACCAGCTCCTTGCCGGTGCCCGACTCGCCCTGTACCAGCACGGTGACATCGGCGGGCGCCGCCTTGCGGATGCGAGTGTAGACCACCTGCATGGCGGGGCAGTTGCCGATCATGGTCTGACGCTTGCCGTCGGGTTCGGTGATATCGGGCGGCTCGCCCTGCTGCGTGGCCTGCTGGTGCAGGACCCGGGCCACCGTCTCGAGCAGTTCGTCATGATCGAAGGGCTTGGCCACGTAGTCCACGGCGCCCTGCTTCAGGGCCTCCACCGCCGAGCGCATGCTCGCGTAGCTGGTCATGATCAGCACCGGCACGGGGGCGGCGCGGGCGATCAGGTCGGTGCCCGGCTCGCCGGGCAGGCGCAGGTCGCTGATCACCAGGTCGAAGCCCTGGGGCTCGAGGGCCAGCGCCTCGGCCACCGACCCCGCCTCGCTGACCCGGTGGTCGTGCCGTTCCAGCAGCCGCCTCAGGGCGCTGCGGATGATGGCTTCGTCTTCAACGATCAGGATCCGGCTCATCGGTGGGGTCACCATGCTCTGTGTTGAGGGGCAGCCACAGGTGGATGCGGGTGCCCTGGGCCTGCCCGGGGGGCGGGGAGTCGATGTCGATCTGGCCACCGTGCTCGGCGATGATGCTGTAGACCAGCGGCAGGCCGAG
>JAWWBV010000518.1:0-2450 GCA_033720795.1 Halomonas sp.
CCACCGCCAGCAGCTGAGCGGGCTCGCCGGTCAGCTCGGCGAAGTCGGCCGGGGTCAGATAGCGATAGTCGAGGGGAATCATCTGGCCCTCGGCGCCGAGCTGGTAGCGTACCAGTTCGCGCCACGGCCAGAGTACCGGCAGCGAGCCGATGATGAAGCCGACCAGCAGCTGCAGGGTGGCGGTATGGTGATGGCGCAGGAGCCAGGAGAGCAGCCGCGAGAAGCCGAACAGGCCCACCAGGCAGCCCGCTCCGAACAGCGCCAACAGCCCCAGGTCGACGCTGCGGATGCCCTCCATCACCGTGCCGTAGAGCCCCATGGTCAGCAGCAGGAAGCTGCCCGACACGCCGGGCAGCAGCAGCGCGCTGATGGCAATGGCACCGCCCACCACCAGCACCAGGTCGGGCTGGCCGAGCTGGGCGACCAGCGGCATCAGCGACGGCAGGCCGTGGGCCAGCAGCAGGCCGACGGCCAGCGGCACCAGGTGCCACCAGCGCCAGTCGTCCGGGTGGCGGCTGACCACCACGGCGGAGGCGGCCACCAGGCCGAAGAAGAAACCGTTGAGCAGCAGGGGGTAGTCCTCGATCAGCCAGACGACCAGGTGCGCCACGCTGAACAGGCTCAGGAAGATGCCGGCCAGCAGCGGCAGCATGAAGGCCAGGTTGAGGTGCAGCGCGAGACGCGCAAGGCCCCCCTGCCGCCACGCCACGAAGGCCCCGGGTCCGAACTGCTTGATGGTGTGGATCAGCTCCTCGTAGATGCCGGTGACGAAGGCGATGGTGCCGCCCGAGACGCCGGGGACGGCATCGGCGGCCCCCATGCCGGCGCCCCTGAAAAAGATACCGAGATGACGCTTCACAGCCGACTCCTTTCAACGAATGACGCCCTGTTCATCGGATGACGCCTTCCAGCAGGGGCACGAAGCGCACCGGCTCCAGCCGCTCGCTGGCGAAGCCGTCGCCGCGCCGGCGCACCCGGGTCAGCCATTGCCGGCCGTCCGGCTGGGCCAGCGGCGTGATCAGCACGCCCTCCTCGCCGAGCTGGTCGAGCAACGGCCCGGGCAGCTCGCTGGCGCAGGCGGTCAGCAGGATGACATCGAAGGGCGCTTCCTCCGACCAGCCGTGCCCGCCATCGGCCAGGCGCAGCCGGACATTGGCCGCCCCGAGCCCACGCAGCCGCTCGGCGGCCCGCCGGTGCAGGGCATTGATCCGTTCCACCGACCAGAGTTCCGCAACCAGCCGCGACAGCACCAGGGTCTGGTAGCCGGAGCCGGTGCCGATCTCCAGCACCCGGGACGGCGACTCCTGGATCACGAGCTCCGTCATCCGCGCCACCATCCAGGGCTGGGAGAGGGTCTGGCCGTGGCCGATGGGCAGCGAGGTGTCTTCGTAGGCGCGATGCGAGAGGGCCTCGTCGAGGAAGAGATGGCGTGGCTCCCGGGCCATGACCTCCAGCACCCGCCGGTCGCCGACGCCCTGATCGGCCAGGCGGCGCGCCATGCGGTCCCGGGTTCGCTGCGATGTCATGCCGACACCGCGCAGCAGTTCAGATGAGGGCATCCAGCCAGTCCTGCACGTCGTCGCGCGCTGCATGCCGGGTCAGATCGGTCTGCAGCGGCGTGATGGAAACATAGCCCGCCTCGACGGCGGCGAAGTCGGTGTCCGGGCCGTCGTCGGCGTTCTCGCCCGCGGCGGCGATCCAGTAGCGCAGCCGGCCCCGCGGATCCCGCACCTCCAGGGGGCGGGCCGCCGGGCCGCGATGGCCCATGCGGGTGACCCGAAAGCCGCGCAGCTCGTCCCAGGGCAGGTCCGGCACGTTGACGTTGAGCAGGCTGCGCGGCGGTAGCGAGAGACGATCCGCCGCGCCCACCAGGCTCGAGGCGACCCGCCCGGCGGTCTCGAAGTGGCGCCTGCCGACCAGCGACATCGCGATGGCCGCCATGCCCAGGTTGCGCCCCTCCATGGCGGCCGCCACGGTGCCGGAGTAGAGCACGTCGTCCCCCAGGTTGCCACCGTGATTGATGCCCGAGATCACGAGATCCGGCCGCTCGTCCCAGACGCCGTTGACGCCCAGGTAGACGCAGTCCGCCGGGGTGCCATCGACGCTGTAGAAGCCGTTGTCGAGGGACGACAGCGCCAGCGGCCGGCTCAGGGTAAGCGAGTTGCTCGCCCCGCTCTTGTCGCGGTCGGGCGCCACCACCCGCAGCTTGGCGTGGGGCAGCAGGGCGTCGTAGAGGGCGCGCAGCCCCGGCGCGTGGACACCGTCGTCATTGGAAAGCAGCAGTCGGCGCATCAGGGGCTCCTGTCGGGGGACGCGGGATCGAGGGTGGGATGGGCGATCAGCTCGCGCAGCACGGCGGTGGCGAAGGCGCCCCGGGGCAGGCTGAACGAGAGCCACAGGGCGTCGTCGCCGCGGGTCAGCGCCGGCTCGCCGAGGCGCAGCCGCAGCGC
>JAWWBV010000519.1:0-2445 GCA_033720795.1 Halomonas sp.
GTTGAGGAACCACTGGTGGAACGCGTACACCGTCGTCCACTCCGGGTCGAGCCACACCGCCTCGCCCGACGACGCCGACATCTTCTTGCCGTCGCTGCGCTCCAGCAGGGGGGTGACGAACCCGAACGCCTCGGCGCCGTTCATGCGTCGCACCAGGTCCACCCCGGCCGTGATGTTTCCCCACTGATCGGACCCGCCGGCCTGCAGCACGCATCCGTATTCGCGATTGAGATGCACAAAGTCGAAGGCCTGGAGCAGTTGATACGAGAACTCGGTGTAGGAGATGCCGTGCTCGCGCTCCTCGAGGCGGCGTCGCACCGACTCGCGGTTGATCATCTGGTTCACCGAGAAGTGCTTGCCGACGTCGCGCAGGAACGGGACCAGGCCCAGCTGCGAGATCCAATCCCAGTTGTCGAGCAGGATGCCGGTCGCGCCGTCGAGGTCGAGCACTCGTTCCAACTGGCTGCGGAGACCCGCCACGTTGGCTGTGAGGGCGTGCTCGTCCAGCAGATCACGCTCGTCGTCGCGACCGGACGGGTCGCCGATCCGTCCCGTCCCGCCGCCGACGAGGGCGATCGCCCGGTGCCCGGCTCGCTGCAGCCAGGCCATCGCCATCATCTGCAGGAAGTGCCCGATGTGGAGGCTCTCACGTGTGGGGTCGAACCCGACGTAGAACGTGACCGGGCCCGCCTCGAGGGCGGCCACGAGCCCGTCCTCGTCGGTGACGTCCTGAACGAGGCCGCGCTCGCGCAGATGGGCGAAGACGCTCATCGGCGAGAGGGTAGCCCGGGCACCCGGGCCTCAGCCGCCGACCGTCAGCGTCCCCTTCATGTCCTCGTGGCCCGGCACGGTGCAGATGTACTCGTAGGTGCCGGCCGGGGCGTCGAAGGACACGCGACGGGCCGTGTTTGCCGGCAGCTCCTGGTCGATGCCGAGTTCCTCGATGGTGAACGTGTGACGTCCGGGGTCGCGGTTGTCGATGAAGACGCCGATGTCGCCGGCGGAGGCGGTGAGCGTCTCGGGCACGAACTCGACCTCCTCGGCCACCACCTCGAGATCCCCCGCCACCCGCTCGTCGTCCTCGAGGCCGAGGGCGGCCACGACGCTCACCACGAGGCCGATCAGGAAGAGGGCGCCGACGCCCCACAGGATGCGGTCGGCAGCGGCATCACCGAGGGAGCGCCAGGCGCGCACGGCGACCAGGATCATCGTGAGAGCAGTGAGGAGCGCCCATGTGGTGATGTTGAACCCGAACGCCGACTCGGGGTGTGCCAGGTCCTCGACGACGAACGGGAGGTTGAGCAGGATCACCAGGATCCCCACGACTCCGAAGATCGTGTAGGTGATCCGGTTGGGCTTCCACCTGGTGGCCACCCACGCCAGGATCGGCACCACCGCGAAGATGAGTACGAACGGCTCGATACCGCCGATCACGATCGTGAGGACCGTCGCCCACACCGCCCATGCGACCGCCGTGGCCGCAGCCAGACGGCGCCAGTTCTGCCCGATGTCCATGTCTCTCCCCTCGGTCGGTCTCTCCGGGGCGGCACGATACCGTTCCGGAAGCGACGTCGCCCGGCGAGGCGACCCTTCAGGGGAACCCGGGAATGCCGATAGGAGGGAGGCTGTTGTACGATGTGCGTCCCGCCGAAGAGGTGGGACGGCCCGCACGGCCCACAGGGAGCCGGCACCCGAACTTGACGGTGCATGCGGGATTGCTACCATCTCGCCTCCGCTTCCTCGGCACCCGCCGTGTGCGCGTGCGCGAGACGGAGCAGCCTCGCTCCTTGACAACTGAACAGTGTGCCAAAAGCCAGTCAAGCCATTGCCCGGGCCGGCGGTTTCGTCGCGCTCCGGGAAGTGGACGTACTTCAGAGTCTGACATCAGACAACGCGCTGATGCCAGAAGCGGGTAGGAGGCTTGGCCACCCACCCGCACACAACTCAGACTCGACATTGAGGATCACGGCCCTCGGGCCGCGTTCTTACGTTGGAGAGTTTGATCCTGGCTCAGGACGAACGCTGGCGGCGTGCTTAATGCATGCAAGTCGAACGAGAGCCCCACCATCCGTAAGGACGGTGGACGCTCTAGTGGCGAACGGGTGAGTAACACGTGAGAAACCTGCCCCGGAGACCGGGATAGCCCAGGGAAACCTGGATTAATACCGGATACCCTCGCACCTCCGCATGGTGGAGTGAGGAAAGGTCCGCTGCTCCGGGATGGTCTCGCGACCTATCAGCTTGTTGGTGAGGTAACGGCTCACCAAGGCAACGACGGGTAGCTGGTCTGAGAGGACGATCAGCCACACTGGGACTGAGACACGGCCCAGACTCCTACGGGAGGCAGCAGCAGGGAATATTGCACAATGGGCGAAAGCCTGATGCAGCGACGCCGCGTGCGGGATGAAGGCCTTCGGGTTGTAAACCGCTTTCAGGAGGGACGAA
>JAWWBV010000520.1:0-2438 GCA_033720795.1 Halomonas sp.
CGTCGTGGCGTGGCCCCATGCCGCACCCCCGTGTTAATATCTGAGTGAAATTCTCAGGTAAATCCATGACATGCCCATGCTCAAGATCATCGTAGGCACCATGTATGGCGGTGCCCTGGACGTCGCCGAACAGGTCAAGCCACTCTTCGAGGAGGCCGGCTACGACGTAGCCATCTTCGACCAGCCGACCCTCGATGACCTCATCGGCACACCCACCGACCTGGCGCTGTTCTGCGTCTCCACCACCGGTAGCGGCGACCTGCCCGGCAACATCGTGCCGTTCGCCCGGGCCCTCGAGGAACAGAGCCCCGGTCTCGGCAGCCTGCGCTACGGGCTGATCGCCCTGGGCGACAGCTCCTACGGCGAGACCTTCTGTGGCGCGGGTCGCTACCTCGACGAGCTGCTCGAAGGGCAGGGCGCCCAGCGGCTCGGCGAGCGCCTCGAGGTCGATGCCATGGAGACCTTCATGGCCGACGACGCGGCGCTGCCCTGGGTCGAGGAGTGGATCGACGCCCAGCAGCTGAAGGTGGCCTGAAGTGGGCGCCACACCGAGCGCGGAGCGCGTCAGCCTGCTGGTGGGGCTCGGCGTGCTGATGCTGGCGACCCTGCCGCGCTATCTGGCCGCCGGCCTCGAGACCCGCCAGTCGCTGATGCTGATGGCGCTGGTCGTGGTCGCCATCGCGACCCTGGTGCAGTGGCGGATGCTCGGCGATGAGGCGCGCCAGCGCCTGCCGGGGCTGATGCGTCGGCTGGGGCTATGCCTGGGGCTGGGGGCGGTCGGCATGACGGCCTGGCACGCCCTGACCAGCGACTTCTTCGGCTGGGAGCTGGTTGCCTCCCACGGGGCCACCCTGGGCCTGCTGCTGCATGCGCTCTGGCTGTGGGTCAGGGTGCCTCGCTGATCGGACCGGCCACAAGGTTCAAGGAGCAAGCCACCAGGCCCCCTCGCCAGACAGCCCTGTCGCCTGTCTGCGTAGGGGCCCATGCTCCTTGGTCCTTGGTCCTTGGTCCTTGGTCCTTGGTCCTATCCCAGCGTATAGCAGGGCACGTAGTCCCCGGCGAGCTTCATGCGTCCCTGATCGACGAAGGAGGAGAGCAGCTCGTCCAGGCGCGCCATCAGCTCCGGTTCGGCGTGCAGCCGAAAGGGGCCATGGGCCTCGATGGCGCGCAGGCCCTGCTCCTTGACGTTGCCGGCGACGATGCCCGAGAAGGCGCGGCGCAAGTTGGCGGCGAGCTCATGCACCGGCTGCTCCCGGTGGAGCGCCAGGCTCGCCATGGCCTCGTGGGTGGGTTCGAAGGTTTCCTGGAAGTTGCGCGCCACGGTCAGGCGCCAGTTGTAGTAGAAGGCGTCCTGGCGGCTGCGGCGATACTCGGCGACCCGGTCGATGTCGACGCGCATGGCCCGGGCCACCTCGACGGGGTCGTCGACGATGATGCGGTAGTGGCGGCGCACCTCCTCGCCCAGGGTGTAGACCAGGAACTCGTCGATGCGCTTGAAGTAGTCGGCGGCGCTCGCGGGGCCGGTGAAGATGACCGGCAGCTCCATGTCGGTGTTGTCCGGGTGCAGCAGGATCCCCAGCAGGTAGAGGATCTCCTCGGCGGTGCCCACGCCGCCGGGGAAGACCAGGATACCGTGACCCAGGCGCACGAAGGCCTCCAGGCGCTTCTCGATGTCGGGCATCACCACCAGCTCGTTGACGATGGGGTTGGGCGCCTCGGCGGCGATGATGCCGGGCTCCGAGACCCCCAGGTAGCGCCCCTGGCTGCGTCGCTGCTTGGCGTGGGCCACGTTGGCGCCCTTCATGGGCCCCTTCATGGCGCCCGGCCCGCAGCCGGTGCAGATATCCAGCTCCCGAAGTCCCAGGTGATAGCCCACCGCCTTGGTGTAGTCGTACTCCTCGCGGGAGATCGAGTGTCCCCCCCAGCAGACCACCAGGCTCGGGTCCCGGCCGGGCTTGAGGGTGCCGGCCTTTCTCAGGATATGGAACACCGCATTGGTGGTGCCTTCCGCGGTCTGCAGATCGAAGCGATGGCGGGTCTGGATCTCGTTGTAGACGTAGACGATGTCGCGCAGTACCGCCGAGAGGTGCTCGCGGATGCCGCGGATCATCTTGCCGTCGACGAAGGCCTCGGCGGGGGCGTTGGTGATCTTGAGCCTGACGCCGCGGTCCTGCTGCAGCACCTCGATATCGAAGTCCGGATAGGTCTCGAGCAGAGCCAGGCCGTCATCGGTGAGGTTGCCGCAGTTGAGCACCGCCAGCGAACAGTTGCGCAGCAGATCGTGCAGCCCACTGCGGGAAGTATCGTGCAGCCGCTCGACCTCCTGCTGGGAGAGGATCTCGAGGCTGCCTTCCGGTGAGATGGTGGTGGAAATGGTGTCGGGCATCCGTGGCGTTCCCTGTCGTCATGGCCGGATTGGTCGTGCCTCGATGCTACCA
>JAWWBV010000521.1:0-2435 GCA_033720795.1 Halomonas sp.
ACCTTCGGATTTCGCCGGCCTGCGGTTGCGGCCTCGCTGGCCGGCCACGCGGCAGTTCGCCCCGCCTTCACTTCCCCGACCAGGGGGGGCCGGCGGACGGCATGATGCCGTAGTTTCCGGATTCTGCGGGCCACCTCTACAGCCGATCACGTGGGTGCACAAGATCATGGAACTTCTCCGCACCCGACGACTTGAGCTTTTAAAGCAAGTACCTGACAGAGAAAAAGGCGCATGCGGATGGGGCGTGGTTGGGAACGTGGGATGTTGATGGCCGAAGGGATGGCTTTCAAAGGCCCTGAGGGTGAATTGGTGACACTCTCGACGAGCTCTTTTCGCGCCTTTCTGGGCTGGGAACGAGCTCTGTCGAGGGACGCATTCCGCGCGCTGCCTCCCTGGTTATCTGGGTATCAAGATCCATCTCGCTGAGCCGACGGCGGCGCTCGGGAGGGGGGAGCGAGTTACGTTGGAATCGAGCCGGTGCTAGAGGCGGTCCAGGAGCCGCTTCACTACTACCGGGTCCTCGATGCAGGTAACCACCTGGCGGTGCCTCTGCTTCGGTTATTGGTCTCGATATCGATCTTGAATACACGCTTGAGGCGCTGCGCCCAGGCCGAATGTTCCGGGATTTTTGGTGACCACCCGACGCCCTTGTTCCCAGGCAAGTATCGCACCGCAACATAGATGTGGCCGCTTCTGGCCGTTTTCTACCGTTATCTAACTTGCAGCAAGGAACAAGGTGTCGGCCTTTGCCGCCGCGCGTTCCCTTCCCTCCAGCGAGTCGTCCCTGAGGGCTTTTCTCTCACGAATCGTGCGGCTCTCGCCATTCGCCCGTTGGCTGCCATGATGATGTTTTCCATGCGGCTCGCCGCCTCGATGCCGAGGCGATGGCGGGTAGGGCGGCCTATCCTTGGGCTAGCCACGACGACGGCGGTGCCTCCTGGCCACGGGATCGGCCGGCACGGTCGGACAGCTTGCGGCGTCGCCGTCGGGACGTGGCGTTCGCGTCATACGCGTCAGAGGAGCGACAAGCGATGACTACGCTGATCGTGTTTCACGAGGTCGAGGATGGCGAGCACTGGGCCAAGGCCTGGAAGGAGGGGCCGGGCAGCCGGCATGAGATGTTCGCCCGGATCGGGGTCTCCGCCCGCACCTTCAAGAATCCCGAGCACCCGAACTCGGTGGGGCTGATCCTCGAGGTGCCGGACATGGAGCGCTTCCAGGCCTTCATGGCCTCCGACGAGGCTCGCCAGGCCATGGAGGAGGATCGGCTGAGGGTCGATACCCTGCGGATGCTGGGCGAGTTCACGCCCTGATCCCCCCGGGTTGAATCCGTCGCCTTCGACCATCATGCAGTGAGGAGGGCGTCGTGGCCCGTGCCATGTCGCTCGACCGTTTACCCGATACGTCGACAGAGGAGGTTGCCCCATGGCCTTTGCACCTTCGAGCATGCAGCTCACCAGCACTGCCTTCGCCCACCACGAGGCGATTCCCACCCGCCACACCGGGGAGGGGGAGAACGTGTCGCCGGCGCTGGCCTGGCGCGACGCCCCCGAGGGCACCAAGGGCTTCGCGGTGATCTGCCACGACCCGGACGCCCCGCTGGTGCAAAACGGCAGCTACGGCTTCGTGCACTGGCTGCTCTACAACCTGCCGGCCGAGGTCACCGCGCTCGATGAAGCCACCACGGTGGGCACCGCCGGGGTCAACGATACCGGCAGCCTCGGCTACGGCGGCCCCATGCCGCCGGAGGGCCACGGCGTGCACCTCTACTACTTCTGGGTGCTGGCGCTGGATACGGTCACCGAGCTGCCCGAGGGGCTGACCCTGCCGGAACTGCTGGAGAAGCTCGAGCCGCACCTGCTCGGCATGAACCGCCTGGTCGGCAGCTATCGCCGCGACTGATCGCCACGCCTAGCGACGCGCCCGTCGCTCTCCCCAACGAACACGCCACGGCTTGGCCGTGGCGTTTTTCGTTTCCGGAACGGTTGCGCGATCAGCCGCGCTTGCCGCTACCCGGCCAGGCCTTGCGGTCGACCTTGCCGGCCAGCTTGGGGAACCGGTCGGGGTCGAAGCTCGGCTCCTGGCCGGCCTTGAGCTGGCGCTCGTAGTCGCGGAACAGCGCGAAGGCGACCGGCGAGAGCAGCAGGATGGCGACCAGGTTGATCAGCGCCATCAGGCCCATGGAGAGGTCGGCGAAGCTCCAGATCGGCTTGAGGCTCGCCACCGCGCCGATCATCACCATGGCGAGCACCGCCAGGCGATAGATCAGGATCGCCAGCGCCGCGCGCTTGGGCCCGGCCAGGTACTCGATGTTGGACTCGCCGTAGGAGTAGTTGGCGATCACCGAGGTGAAGGCGAACAGCAGGATGGCGATGGCGATGAACTGCCCGCCCCAGTCACCGACCTGCTGGGAGAGGGCGATCTGGGTGAGCTGG
>JAWWBV010000522.1:0-2432 GCA_033720795.1 Halomonas sp.
CTGCTGTTCATGCAGGCGGTGAGCTTCGTGGATATCCCGGTGATGTCCGCCTACCTGGTCATGGTGTCGCTGATCTTCGTGGTCATTAACACCATCGTCGACATGCTCTATTTCGTGGTCGATCCGCGCCTGCGCGTCGATGCGGGCAAGAACACCACCGGCGCCTGAGGAGCCTAGTTATGAGCACCGTAACGCAACGACTCAACGACGACTGGCGCAGGTTCATCGACAGTGACCTGTTCTACAGCTTCCGTCGCTCACCGATCACCATCGTCGCCTTCGTGGTGGTGGTCACCCTGATCCTGGCGGCGATCTTCGCCCCCTGGATCGCCCCCCACGATCCCTTCGATGTCAGCACGCTGAGCCTGCTCAACAGCGAGCTGCCCCCCGCCTGGGTCGCGGGCGGCGACCCGGCCTTCCTGCTGGGCACCGACGGCCAGGGTCGCGACGTGCTGTCGGCCCTGCTCTACGGCGCCCGGATCTCGATCCTGGTGGGCCTGGCGAGCGTCGCCTTCGCCATGACGCTGGGGGTCTGTCTCGGCCTGCTGGCCGCCTACGTGGGCGGCACGGTCGACGCGCTGATCATGCGCATCGCCGACGTCATGATCAGCTTCCCGCCGATCCTGGTGGCCCTGCTGATCAACGGCGTCGCCCGCGGCGTCCTGCCGCCCGAGATGCAGCACGACGCCGTGATCTTCGTGCTGATACTGGCCATCGGCCTGACCACCTGGGTGCAGTATGCGCGCACCGTGCGCGGCTCCACCCTGGTCGAGAAGAACCGGGAATACGTGCTGGCCGCCCGCGTCATCGGCCTGCGCTCCCGCTCGATCATGGCCAGGCACATCCTGCCCAACGTGATCGGACCGATCCTGGTGGTGGCCACGGTGAACCTGGCGATCGCCATCCTGATCGAGGCCGCCCTCTCCTTCCTGGGGGTGGGCATGCCGCCCACCGAACCGTCGCTCGGCACGCTGATTCGCATCGGCAACGAGTTCCTGTTCTCGGGCGTCTGGTGGGTCGTGATCTTCCCCTCCGCCGTACTGGTGCTGCTGGTGCTGTCGGTGAATCTGCTGGGCGACTGGCTCCGCGATGCCCTCAACCCCAAACTGCGCTGAGCGAGGCAATCATGACCACACATAACAATACCTCCCCCGTGCTCGACGTGGCCGACCTTCACATCGAGTTCGATACCCGCCACGGCGCCCTGAAGGCCATCGACGGTATCTCGCTGCAGATCGCCCCGGGAGAGATCCTGGGCGTGGTCGGCGAATCCGGCGCCGGCAAGTCGCTGACCGGCACCGCGATCACCGGCCTGCTGGAGAGCCCCGGCCGCATCTCCGGCGGCGAGATTCGCCTGGAAGGCCAGCGCATCGACAACCTCTCCCAGGACGAGATGCGGCGCCTGCGCGGTCGGCGCATCGGCGCCATCTTCCAGGACCCGCTGACCAGCCTGAACCCGCTCTACACGGTCGGCCGCCAGCTCATCGAGACCATCCGCACCCACCTGCCCATGAGCCAGGCCCAGGCGCGCCAGCGCGCCATCGAGCTGTTGGCCGAGGTCGGCCTGCCGGCGCCGGAAACGCGCATCGACCAGTACCCGCACCAGTTCTCCGGGGGCATGCGCCAGCGCGTGGTCATCGCCCTGGCACTGTGCGCCGATCCCAAGCTGGTGATCGCCGACGAGCCGACCACCGCCCTGGACGTCTCGGTGCAGGCGCAGATCATCACGGTGCTCAAGCGCCTGTGCCGGGAGCATGGCACCGCCGTGATGCTGGTGACCCACGACATGGGGGTGATCGCCGAGGCCGCCGATCGCGTGGCGGTGATGTATGCCGGACGCCTGGTGGAGGTCGGCCCCGTTGCCGACGTCATCAAACATGCCAAGCACCCCTACACCCAGGGCCTGATGAACTCCATTCCCACCATCCTCCATGATGTCGAACGCCTCGAGCAGATCGAGGGCTCGATGCCGCGACTGACCGCCATTCCTGAAGGCTGCGCCTTCAACCCACGCTGTCCGCATGCCTTCGAACGTTGTCGAGTCGAACGCCCCGACCTGATCGCCGTCGACGAGGGCGCGGCCGCTTGCTGGCTCGTCGAGGAGGGCGCCACACCGCCACCCCAGGCGCGGGCCACCGCCGACACGCTGGTCGACCACCATGACTGAGGAGGCAGGGACCATGAACATGACCGAAAGCATGCGCGAGGCAACGCCGCTGGCGGCCTCGCAGGACGCCGGGGCGAGCGCCGACTCCTCCGCGGAGCAGCCGGTATTTCGCATCACCAACCTGAAGCGCCACTTCGACGTCTCGCCGCCGCTGCTCAACCGCCTGCTGGAGCGCAAGGGCCGGCAGATCGTCAAGGCCGTGGACGGCGTCGACTTCGAGATCTATCGCGGCGAGACCTTCAGCCTGGTCGGCGAGTCCGGCTGC
>JAWWBV010000523.1:0-2431 GCA_033720795.1 Halomonas sp.
CCTGGGCGAGCCGCTCTTCCCCGAGTGGTTCACCCTCGGCGAGCGTCCCATGGAGGTCGGCGCCATGGCGAGCTCGCCCTTCGACAACGACGGCGTGCAGACCCGCGACAACGTCTTCGTCCGCGACGGCCGCCTGGCGAGCTACATGCTCTCGGCCTACAGTGCCCGCAGGCTCGGGCTCGAGACCACCGGCAACGCCGGCGGCGCGCGCAACCTGCGCATCACCGCGCCGCTTCAGAGTCGCGAGGCGCTGCTCGAGCGCATGGGCCGCGGCGTGCTGGTCACCGAGCTGATGGGCCAGGGCGTCAACGGCGTGACCGGCGACTACTCCCGCGGGGCGGCCGGCTTCTGGGTCGAGGACGGCCAGATCCAGCATCCGGTGGAGGAGTTCACCATCGCCGGCAACCTCGAGGCGATGTTCCGGGGGCTCGTCGGGGTGGGGAGCGATACCGACACCCGGGGCAGTATTCACACCGGCAGCTGGCTGATCGACGAGATGATGGTGGCCGGCGACTGAGTCGCATCATGCGCGCGGGGAGGGTGGCCTCCCCGCGCCGCGCTCAGGCGTCCTCGTCGAAGCGGGCCTCGAAGAGCGCGGAGATCGCCTCGAGGGCCGCGTCGGCCTCCTTGCCCTGGGTGTGCACCTCGAGCTCGGTGCCGCAGGGGGCGGCGAGGATCAGCAGCGACATGATATTGCCGGCGTCGGCCTGCTGGCCGTCCCGGTGCACGGTGACCCGCGCATCGAAGGGCTGGCAGCACTGCACCAGCTTGGTGGCGGCGCGGGCATGCAGGCCGCGGCGGTTGGTCAGGGTCAGCTTGCGACTCGGCACGCCTCAGGCTCCTTCCTGCGGCGCGTCGGCATCCACCCTTGCCTGGGCATCGGGGAGGGCGACCTGCACGCCCAGCTCGCGATGGCGCAGCCTGACGCCGGCGTGTCCCTCGGCCAGGTGGGCGGCCAGCCGTTCGGCCAGGTAGACCGAGCGGTGCTGGCCCCCCGTGCAGCCGACGGCCACGGTCAGGTAGCTGCGCTGGCTGGTGCGGTAGCGCGGCAGCCAGCGCTCGACCCAGGCGAGGATGTCGTCGTGCATCTCGGCGACGACCGGGTAGCCGTCGAGGAAGGCGATGATGCTGGGGTCTCGTCCGGTGGCGTCGCGAAGGGCCGGGTCCCAGTAGGGGTTGGGCAGGCAGCGGGCGTCGAAGACGATGTCGGCATCCAGCGGCACGCCGCGCTTGAAGCCGAAGGACTCCACGGTCAGGGTCATCTGTTCGGCGCGATGGCCCGCCACCTGATCGGTGATGCGCCCGCGCAGCTCGTGCACCGAGAGCCGGCTGGTGTCGATCACCAGGTCGGCGAGGTCGCGAATCTCCGAGAGCGCCTGCTCCTCGGTATCGATGGCCTCGGCCAGGGTCATGTCGCTATCGCGGGTAAGTGGGTGGCGGCGGCGTGTGTGGGAGTAGCGCTCCAACAGGATCCGCGCATCGGTGGTCAGGTAGACCACCTGGCACTCGAGGTCACGGGTGCGCAGGTCGTCGAGGAGTTCCGGGAAACGCGCCAGGGCATCGGGCAGGTTGCGGGCATCGATGCTGACGGCGACCGAGGAGCGCACGCTGCGCCCCTGCTGGAGCTCGTCCACCAGCGGCCCGAGCAGCATGGCCGGCAGGTTGTCGATGGCGTAGTAGCCCAGGTCTTCCAGCGCCTGCAGCGCGATCGACTTGCCGGAACCCGACCGGCCACTGATGATCACGAGCTGCATGCGGGTCTCCTGGTCGAGAAAGGGATTGGGCGGCGGCCCGGATGGGGGTCAGCCGTCCTGGCGGCCGCCCGGGGCCTGTTGGCGTATCGCCTCCATGAGGTGCTCATGAAGCTCGCGCTGGCTTGCGCTGTGGCGCAATCGGCCGCGGGTGTCGGCGTCGTTCATGATGCCGGCGACCTGCCCCAGCAGGGCGAGATGCGCCTCGTCGGCTTCCTCGGGGACCAGCAGCACGAAGACCAGGTCCACCGGTTCGCCGTCGATGGCATCGAAGTCCACCGGCTCCGCCAGCTTGAGGAAGCCGGCGATGGGGGCCTTGCAGTGGGGGTTGCGGGCATGGGGAATGGCCACGCCGTGGCCGATGCCGGTGCTGCCCAGTCGCTCGCGGCCGATCAGCCGGCTGAAGACCTCCTGGCTGTCGAGGCTGGGCGTGTTCTGAGCGATGAAGGTGCTGAAGAACTCCAGCACCCGCTTCTTGCTCCCCCCGGGCACATCGAAGAGGGTGCGCTCGGGGGGCAGGATGGCGTCCAGTGTCATGGCGGAGTCAGCGCGCGCCGGCGCCCTGGGCGCGGGCCTGGGCCTTTTCCTTGTGCTTGACCAGCTGACGGTCGAGCTTGTCGGCCAGGGCATCGATGGCGGCGTACATGTCATTCTCCATGGCTTCGGCATGGAGGTCGGCA
>JAWWBV010000524.1:0-2431 GCA_033720795.1 Halomonas sp.
GAGACCTGGACGCGCTGCCGGCGCCTCGCCTCGGCGCTCGCGCGTCGCGGCATCCAGCCCGGCCAGACCGTGGCCGCCATGCTGCCCAACGTGCCGGCGATGTTCGAGGCGCACTTCGGTGTGCCCCTGGCCGGATGCGTGCTCAATACCCTGAACATCCGCCTGGACGCCGAGGCCATCGCCTACATGCTCGAGCACGGCGAGGCCCAGGCCGTGCTGGTCGACCCCGAGTTCGCGGAGGTGATCGAGGCCG
Source organism: Halomonas sp. (assembly GCA_033720795.1). Taxonomy (GTDB): domain Bacteria; phylum Pseudomonadota; class Gammaproteobacteria; order Pseudomonadales; family Halomonadaceae; genus Halomonas. The sequence continues at coordinate 254 of JAWWBV010000524.1, forward strand.
CGGTGGCCGGGCTTGCGCACCCGCCGCTGCTGATCGACGTCGACGATGCGCTCTTCGAGGGCGAGGCGCGCCGCATCGGCGAGGTGGAGTACGAGGCGCTGCTGGCCGAGGGCGACCCGGAGTACGCCTACCTGCTGCCCCAGGACGAGTGGCAGGCGATCTCGCTCAACTACACCTCCGGCACCACCGGCAAGCCCAAGGGCGTGGTCTACCACCACCGCGGCGCCTACCTCAACGCGGTCAGCAACATCCTCGAGTGGGCCATGCCCCACCACCCGGTCTACCTGTGGACCCTGCCGATGTTCCACTGCAACGGCTGGTGCTTCCCCTGGACCATCGCCGCCAATGCCGGCGTCAGCGTCTGCCTGCGCCGGGTCGACCCGAAGCGGGTCATGGACCTGCTCGCCGACGAGGGGGTGACCCACTTCAGCGGCGCGCCCATCGTGCTCAACGGGCTGGTCAACCTGCCCGAGGAACAGAAGCGCGACTTCGACCACCCGGTGAAGGTCACCACCGCCGGCGCCGCGCCGCCCGCCTCGGTAATTGCCGGCGTCGAGGGGCTCGGCATCGAGGTGACCCACGTCTACGGCCTGACCGAGGTCTACGGTCCGGTGACCGTCTGCGCCTGGCGCGAGGCCTGGAACGAGCTGCCCCTGGAGCAGCGCGCCCGGATCAAGTCACGCCAGGGCGTGCGCTACCACATGCTCGAGGCGCTCTGCGTGGCCGACCCGACCACCCTCGAGCCGGTGCCCAAGGACGGCGAGACCATCGGCGAGATCCTGATGCGCGGCAACAACGTCATGAAGGGCTATCTCAAGAACGAGGCGGCCACCGAGCAGGCCCTGGAGGGCGGCTGGTACCATACCGGCGACCTGGCGGTCTGGCATCCGGACGGCTACCTGGAGATCAAGGACCGCTCCAAGGACATCATCATCTCCGGCGGCGAGAACATCTCCACCATCGAGGTGGAGGATGCCGTCTACTCGCATCCGGCGGTGGAGGAGGCCGCGGTGGTGGCCAAGCCCGACGAGAAGTGGGGCGAGACGCCCTGCGCCTTCGTCAAGCTCAAGGTGGGCTACGGCGAGGTCACCGAGGAGGAGATCATCGAGCACTGCCGCAAGCACCTGGCCCGCTTCAAGGTGCCCAAGACCGTGATCTTCACCGAGCTGCCCAAGACCTCCACCGGCAAGATCCAGAAGTTCGTGCTGCGCGACGAAGCGCGCAAGCAGTGAGTCTTTCAATATCAAGGAGAGTGTAAATGAGCCAACAACCGATCGGTGTCGTAGGCGCCGGCACCATGGGCCAGGGCATCGCCCAGGTACTGGCGTCGAGCGGCTTCGAGGTCAAGCTTTACGACGTCGCCGATGAGCAGCTCGGCCGCGCCACGGCGGCCATCGACAAGGGGCTGGGCAAGCTGGTCGCCAAGGAGAAGCTCAGTGAGGCCGACAAGGCGTCCGCCATGGCGCGCCTGGATACCACCACGACCCTCGACGCGCTGCGCGAGTGCGAGGTGATCATCGAGGCCGCCCCGGAGCAGCCGGCGCTCAAGGAGAAGCTGTTTCGCGACCTGAGCCGCCTCACCCACGACGCGATCCTGGCCTCCAACACCTCGTCGCTGTCGCTGACGCGCCTGGCGGGCGTCTGCGAGCGTCCCGAGCGGGTGGTCGGCATGCACTTCTTCAACCCGGTGCCGGTGCTCAAGCTCGTCGAGGTGATTCGCGCCGAGCAGACCAGTGACGCCACCGTGGCGCGCATCGAGGCCCTAACCGAGGCGCTCGGCAAGACCGCCGTGCCGGTGGGGGACTCCCCGGGCTTCGCGGTGAATCGCCTGCTGGTGCCGATGATCAACGAGGCGGCCTTCCTGGTGCAGGAGGGCGCGGCCACTCCCGAGGCCATCGACCAGGCGATGAAGCTCGGCGCCGCCCATCCCATGGGGCCGCTGGCGCTCGCCGACCTGATCGGCCTGGACGTCTGCCTGTCGATCATGGAGGTGCTGCAGGAGGGCTTCGGCGATCCCAAGTATCGCCCCTGCCCGCTGCTGCGGCGCATGGTCGATGCCGGCTACCTGGGGCGTAAATCCGGCCGTGGGTTCCATATCTACGAGTGACCCTCCGGGGCTGTGCCGGCGACAGGCTGTCGAGCAGGCGCTGTGAATACTTCCCTGTACGCTACCGACGC
>JAWWBV010000525.1:0-2430 GCA_033720795.1 Halomonas sp.
CGACGTCAAGGACGGCTGGGGGCTCGGCAAGGTCCAGATCGAGATCTTCGAGAAGACCGTCGAGCACCGCCTGCAGCAGCCGACCTTCATCACCGAGTACCCCACCGAGGTGAGCCCGCTGGCGCGCCGCAAGGACAGCGATCCCTTCGTCACCGAGCGCTTCGAGTTCTTCGTCGGCGGCCGCGAGATCGCCAACGGCTTCTCGGAGCTCAACGACGCCGAGGACCAGGCCGAGCGCTTCGCCGCCCAGGCCGCGGAGAAGGAGGCCGGCGATGACGAGGCGATGTACTACGACGCCGACTACGTCCGCGCCCTGGAGTTCGGCCTGCCGCCGACCGCCGGCGAGGGCATCGGCATCGACCGGCTGGTGATGCTGTTCACCGACAGCGCCTCGATCCGTGACGTGCTGCTGTTCCCCGCCATGCGCCCCGAGGTCGACTGAAGAGGCTGTACTTCAGGGTGCGAGCGAGGGGCGCTGGGGATAGGCCGAAGGGGAGGTCCGAGGACCAGGGGTGAGGAGCACCGCTCCGAACGGGCTGGCCAGGGAGGGCCGGCACAGGTCCTGCAAGCGAAGCGGGACGCGAGAGCGCCGCAGGGCCGAGGTAGCGTCCATGGAGGGATTCACAGCGCCTCCCCCAAGGCCTGTCGCCAGGTCAGCGCCGAGCCGGGTGGTGAGAGACCACTCATCTGCGGTGATGAGGTGGGAAGCATTGGTAAACGCCGTGGGCAGCGCCCATAATGACCGTCGTTTCGACGTCGAGGAGACCGTGATGAAACTGCTCAACCGCTCCGCCCTGAGCGTCAGGCCGACCCGGCACTTCGTGGACTGGATCAATGCGCTCGAACCCACCATGGACGGGGACGACCTGACCCTGGCCGACGTCGAACGCGAAAGCACCGTCTACCTGATCCCGGAGATGGATACCCCCGAGGCCCTGGAGGGCTTCGTGCGCGAGCGCTTCCTCGAGATCCTCGAGACCGAGCTGCGCGCCTGGGAAGAGGACGAGCGCCAGTGGCCCGAGGCCCTGGACTGGGCGCTCTTCCAGCGCTTCCTGCAGGTCGAGCACAGCTACCTGGCCATCGACCTGGACAATGAGGCGGCGCTGGAGATCTCCGAGGTGGATGACGCCCTGCTGCTGGAGACCGACCAGGACTGAGGCCGCGGTCGAGCCGTCATTGCGATGACGGCGCCCTCGAGAAACCGGCTTCGGCCGGTTTTCGTTTTATGGTCCCTCCCTGGCGAGGGCAACAGACAGTGACGGAAACAGGATGAGTCGACTCTTCGCGACCCGTCCCGGCGACGACGGCCTGCCGGGCCCGGAACGGCGCCTGGCGGTGCTGGCCCTGATCCTCGGGACCCTGATGGCGGTGGTGGATACCACCATGGTCAACATCGCCCTGCCCACCATCGCCGCCGACCTCGCGGCCTCGCCCTCCCGGGTGGTGTGGGTCACCAACCTCTTCCAGGTGGTCTGCGCCGCCTTCCTGCTGGTCTTCGCCGCACTCAGCGAACGGGTCGGGCGCTATCGCCTCTACACGGCCGGGGTGGCGCTCTTCACCCTGGCCGCGCTGGGCAGCGCCCTCTCTCGCAACCTCGAGACCCTGCTGCTGTTTCGCGGCCTGCAGGGGCTCGGTGCGGCGGCGACCCTCTCCATCGGGCCCTCGCTCTACCGTTCGATCTTCCCCTCGCGGCTGCTCGGCAGCGCCCTGGGGCTCTCCGCCCTGGTGGTGGCCGGCGGCTACGCGGCGGGGCCGACCCTCGGCGGGCTGGTGCTCTCGGTGGCGAACTGGCCGTGGCTCTTCGCCCTGCACGTGCCGCTGGGGCTCTGCGCCGCCAGCCTCGCCTGGCGGGCGCTGCCCCGGGAGCCGGGGCGTCGGGAGGACTTCGACTGGCGCGGCGCGCTCTTCGCGGTGGCCATGATGGCCGGGCTCTTCCTGGGTCTCGACGGCGCCGGCCACGGGGTCCCCGCCTGGCAGGTGCTCGCCTGGCTCGGCGGCAGCGCGCTCAGTGCCGCGCTCTTCCTGCGTCGCCAGCGGCGCGCGCGCCACCCCCTGCTGCCGCTGGCACTGTTCGCCGAGCCGCGCTTCTCGCTGGCGGTCTGCGCCTCGGGGCTGGCCTTCGTGGGGCAGGGGCTGGCCTTCGTGGCGCTCTCCTTCGTCTATCAGCAGGAGATGGGCTTCACGCCGCTGCAGACCGCCTGGATGTTCACCCCCTGGCCGCTGGCGATCATGGTGGTGGGGCCGCTGGCGGGTCGCTTCGCCGACCGGGTCAACCCGAGCCTGCTCTCCAGCGCCGGCCTGCTGCTGCTGCTGCTGGGCCTGGCCGCCCTGGCCGGGCTGGACGCCGAGGCGGGCCTGGCCGACAGCCTGTGGCGCACCGCGCTCTGCGGCATGGGCTTCGGCCTCTTCCAGCCCCCCAACAACCGCGAG
>JAWWBV010000526.1:0-2429 GCA_033720795.1 Halomonas sp.
CCAGCCCGCCCGGACGCGTCAACACGATCCGCTACATCCTGAGTCAACCGCTTCAGCACGATCCTGGAGCCCGTTACGCCTATTCCAACATCGGCTATCTCGTGCTCGGTCTGATCGTGGAACAGGTCTCGGGACAGGGCCTCGTCGACTTCGTCCACGATCAACTCCTCGCACCCCTCGGCGTCGGGCGATCCGAGGTGATTGCGGGGCGCACCTTTCCGTGGGACCGCGATGCGAGAGAGCCTTGGTACGACTACCCGTACCTGACCACGAACGTCTTCGATCCGGACGGGCCCAGGGTCCGCTGGCCCGATGGCGGCTGGGACCACGAGAGCCGCGTGGGTCAGGGAGGCCTGGTCGCCTCCACCCGGGCGCTCCTCGCATTCTACGGCGCTCACTATGCCTGGAACTCACTGGTGCCGGGCTCCCCTGGGATCGGCGAGACCCGATCGTCCGAAGAGAGCTTCCGCTGGGCCAGCTCGCACAGGGGGAGCCTGCCCGGCACCGACACCCTTGCACGCCAGCGTGGGGATGGGATCGATTACGTCGTGCTGTTCAACCAACGCCCCAACGGCGATGCCTACTCCTCAGAGATCCGGATGATCTTGGACCGACTGCTCGACCCCATGGACGACATCTGCCCGGAACCTCCGTGTCTTTCCGCAGGCCCGGAAGAACTTCTGGTAACGGATCTCGACGGCCCCGACGGTAGTGGAGCCCTACTTCGTGTCGATCCCGCGACAGGTGCCCAGACCCTCGTTTCCTGGGGTGGGTTCTTCACCTCACCCGTCGACGTCGTCGTCTCGCCCAAAGGGTTCTACTGGGTGGCAGATGCGCGCCGAGGACTGATCGAGGTGAATCCAACCAACGGCTACCAGCAGCTGGTGGTGCCGATCGGAACGCTGGAGTTCCCCATGTCCCTATCGCTACTCCCCGACGGAGACCTGATCGTCGCCGACGCGGGCGCATGGCTGGACCGCGGCCCGAGCAAGCTGGTCCGGATCGATCCCGAAACCTGGCAGTCGACGGTCTACTGCGACTCGAGCGACTTCGGTCTCACGGGATACCTGTTCATGGACCTCGACTCCGATGCCAATCCGGTTCTGGTCGATACGGGTGACCCTTTCGTCGCGGGAGACGGATCGATCTCGCGGATCGACCTCGAGCAGTGTCAGGGGCACACGCTCGTCGCCGGTGACGACCTCGTGCATCCGACCGGGGTGGCCTGGGAACCCGCAACCCAAACCATCTTCGTCGCTGACCAGTCTGGCAGCATCGCCGGCGTAGACGGAAACGGTTCCCTGCAGCCCATCTGCCCCAGCCTGGATGGACAGCTCATCGACCTCGAGATCGGCGGTGCCGGGGAGCTGTTCTCTGTCGGCCTGGACCGCGGCCCGGTCCTCCGCGACTGCGGTCCGCCTGTGAGCGACTTTTCCCTGCTCACCCGCCCCTGGGGTGTCGGCATCCGGCAGCTGCCCGAACCCCACGGATTCTTCCAATTGCTGATGGGAGCCGCTCTTCTGAGCGCCCTGCGGCGAATGAGCCAGCGATCCGGGAAGTGCACAGCGGGGATGCGCGGAGCCCCAACGCCTTGAACTTGCAGTAGGAGTGCTAGCATCCTCCGCCCGGTGGCCCGGTAGCTCAGTTGGTAGAGCACCGCACTGAAAATGCGGGTGTCGCCAGTTCGATTCTGGCCTGGGCCACCATCTTCCGCGCCTCGCCGTGCAAAGCCGGAGATGGCCCCCCGCGATGGACTTCGGTTTCAGTGACGAGCAGGAGCTGCTGCGCGCCGAGGTGCGCAAGTTCCTGGACCAGAACGCGCCGCTCGAAGAGGTGCGCAAAGTCGCGGCGGGCGAAGAGGGTTTCGACCGGGCGCTGTGGGCGCGCATGGCCGAGCTCGGCTGGGTGGGCATCGCCATTCCCGAGGCCTACGGCGGGACCGGCCTCGACTGGGTGACGGCGATCGTGCTGCTCGAGGAGACCGGGCGCACGCTGTTTCCCTCGCCCCTGATCTCCACCCTGCTGGCGGCCCGCGCGATCGAGCTGGCGGGCAGCGAAGCCCAGCGCGAGCGCTGGCTGCCGGACCTGGCGGCGGGGACGAAGATCGGGAGCTTCGCCTACCTGGAGGCTTCCGATCGCCACGATGCCCGCGGCATCGCCCTGCGCGGCCGTCCCGACGGCGACCTCACCGTCCTCGACGGCGTCAAGCAGCTGGTCGCCGACACCGCCAGCGCCGACCTCTTCGTCGTGGCCTACCGCGCCGGCGACGCCCCCGAGGCCCTGTCGCTGGCGGTGGTGGAGCGCGGCGCCGACGGCCTGTCGATCGACCCCTTTCCCACCCTCGACCCCACCAAGCGGCTGGGGCGACTGCGCTTCGACGGGCTGCGCGTCGACGCCGAAGCGCGGCTGGGCGCCGAGGGCAGCGCGGG
>JAWWBV010000527.1:0-2419 GCA_033720795.1 Halomonas sp.
CCACTTCATCTTCCAGCCCGCGGAGGAGAGCGAGGGCGGCGGCCGGGTGATGGTCGAGGAGGGGCTCTTCGAGCGCTTCCCCATGGAGGCCGTCTACGGCGTGCACAACTGGCCGGGGCTCGCCGTCGGCGAGGCGGCGGTGCACGACACCGCGGTGATGGCGGCCTTCGACGTCTTCACCCTCACCCTCACCGGCAACGGCTGTCACGCCGCCATGCCTCACCTGGGCACCGACACGCTGCTCGCCGCCTGCCAGCTGGTCACCCAGCTGCAGGGGCTGATCAGCCGCGAGACGCCGGCCCACCAGACCGCGGTGCTGAGCGTGACCCAGTTCCACGCCGGCGATGCCTTCAACGTCATTCCGGAGACCGTCGAGCTGCGCGGCACCCTGCGCTGCTTCGACGAGCCGCTGCGCGCGCACCTGCAGCGGCGCTTCCAGGCGGCCGTCGAGTCGCTGGCCCGCTTCCACGGCCTGAGCGCGGATCTCGACTACCAGCCCCGCTACCCGGCGACCATCAACGTGCCCGAGCACGCCGAGCGCTGCGCCGCGGCGCTCGAGGCCCTGCCCGGCATCACCCGGGTGCATCGCGACCAGCCGCCGAGCATGGCCTCCGAGGACTTCGCCTTCATGCTCAACGCCCGTCCCGGCGCCTACATCTGGCTCGGCAACGGCGAGGAGAGCCCCGCGCTGCACAACCCGCACTACGACTTCGACGACCGGCTGACGCCGCTCGGCGTGGATTACTGGGTAGCGCTGGTGCGCCAGCTGCTCGGCGAACACCCCACGCGCTGATTCCCGCCGCTCCTGAGCCAAGCGGCGCCGCCACCTTCACGCCTGCCTGGCCGGCCGGACGCCCCTGCATGCCTGAACGTCGGCGGTCGTGACCCAGCCACCTCTTCCCCCTGACGCCCCATTCGCTATCGACAACCACAAGGAGCGCCTCGTGACCCCCACCGTTACCGTCATCGGCCTCGGCAACATGGGCCGCGGCATGGCCCTGACCCTGCACCGTGCGGGCTTCACCGTGCAGGGCAGCGACATCGACGCCGACGCCCGCCGGCGCCTCGCCGACGAGGGCCTCGCCACCCTCGCGTTGGAGGCGCTGGGCGCAAGCGACGTCTACCTGCTGTCGCTGCCCACCTCCGCCCACGTCGAGCACGTCCTGAAGGCGTCGCCGGGCCTGCTCGACCTCGCCCCGGCCGGCAGCGTGATCATGGACACCTCGACGAGCGACCCCGCGGTGACCCGCCGGCTCGCCGCCCAGGTCGAGGCGAAGGGCCTCGAGTGGCTCGACGCCCCGGTGAGCGGCGGCCCGGCCGGTGCCATCGGCGGCCAGCTCGGCATGCTGCTGGGCGGCAGCGCCGCCACCGTGGCGCGCCTCGCGCCCGTGCTCGACGCCCTCTCGGCCAAGGCCACCCACGTCGGCGGCCCCGGCAGCGGCCACGTGGTCAAGCTCGCCAACAACTACCTGTGCGCCGCCCACCTGCTGACCACCGCCGAGGCCGTGGCCATGGCGAGCCGTGCCGGGGTCGACCCGGAGGCCTGCCTGCAGGGCCTGAACAGCGGCTCCGGGCGCAGCGCCGTCAGCGAGGTCAACTTCCCGCGCTGGATCCTCTCCGAGGGCTTCGATTCGGGCTTCACCATGGGCCTGATGCGCAAGGACCTGCGCCTGGCCCGCCAGACCGCCGGCGAGCTCGCGATGCCCGAGGGGCTGCTCGCCGCGGTGGTCGACGCCTGGCACGCCGAGGCCGAGACCCTGCCCGACGGCGAGGACTTCAACGCCATCACCCGCTCGCTGCTCGATGCCGCCCGGCGCTACGCCGCCACCGACCAGCCGTCCGCAATCCCCCCTTCCGAGGAGTCCTCATCATTAGCAACACCAGGACCCAGCGCGCCCGTGACGCCTTCGCCCAGCTGCTTGACACCTCCGGCATCGATCCCGCCGCCCCGGCCGCCAACTGGATCGCCGGACGCCTCGTCCCGGGCGACGGCGAGGCGATCACCCTGATCGACCCCGTCACCGGCGCGCCGCTGCTGAGCTACCAGGACGCCGGCCAGGCCCTGGTCGAGCGGGCGATCGAGGCGGCCACCGCCGCCCAGGCGGAGTGGATGGCGCTCAGCGCCAGCGAGCGCGGCCGCCGACTGCAGGGCGCGGCCCGCGGCCTCGAGGGCCACGAGGAGGCCCTCGCCCGGCTCGAGAGCATGATCGCCGGCAAGCCGGTGGGCGACTGCCGCGGCGAGGTGGCCAAGGTGCGCGAGATGTTCGAGTACTACGCCGGCTGGTGCGACAAGCAGCACGGCGAGGTGATCGACGTGCCCACCAGCCACCTCAACTACGTGCAGCGCATCCCCTACGGCGTGGTCGGCCAGATCACCCCCTGGAACGCGCCGATGTTCACCTGCGGCTGGCAGCTCGCC
>JAWWBV010000528.1:0-2417 GCA_033720795.1 Halomonas sp.
CTTGGTGAGCACGTGGGGCGCGTTGGACATGGACTCCATGCCCCCGGCCAGCATCACCTCGCCGCTGCCGGCGCGGATCAGGTCGTGGGCCAGCATGGCGGCCTTCATGCCCGAGCCGCACAGCTTGTTGATGGTGGTGGCGCCGCTGGCGTCGGGGATGCCGGCCTGGCGCATGGCCTGGCGGGCCGGCCCCTGCTTGACGCCGGCGGGCAGCACGCAGCCCATGATGCCCTCGTCGATGGCGGAGGCCTCGATGCCGGCGCGCTCGATGGCGGCGCGGATCGCCGTGGCGCCGAGCTCGGGCGCGGTGAGGCTGGCGAGGCTGCCGAGCATGCCTCCCATGGGCGTGCGGGTGGCGGACAGGAAGACGATATCGTTGGACTGGCTCATGGCATGGCTCCCGAGGTGGTCCGGCGCTGGCCGGACAGGCTGAAGGTTGTCGTTGTTGGGGGCTGGTCGTTCAGGCGATTGCCGTGCGTTGACCCGGCGTCGGGCCTGTGGTCTTCTCAGGGTCAACCAAGCAAGCGCTAGTGTAAATCCCAATGAATGTAATGAATGACTCTCCGCGCCGCAAGGAATTGACCCGCCAGGCCGCCCAGTTGTTCGTCCAGGAGGGCTTCGATCGAACGACCGTGCGCATGCTCGCCCAGGAGATGGGGATCAAGTCCGGCAGCCTCTTCCACCATTTTCGCGACAAGCAGGAGATCCTGGCGGCGGTGATCGAGGCGGGCACCCAGAACGCCCTGGTCATCGCCAGGGCGGCCCTCGAGTCATGTGACCACACGCCCGAGGCGCGGTTGCAGGCGATGGCCCGGGCGCACCTGGAGACGCTGCTCACCGACCGCAACGCCCACGTGGTCGCCCTCTACGAGTGGCGCCGCCTCGATCCCGAGGCCCGCGATCACCTGAGCCACCTGCGCGATGCCTACGAGGCGCTGTGGGAGGCGGTGATCGACGAGGCGCTGGACGCCAGGCTGATCCACGGCGACCGCTTTCTTGTCTCCCGTTTCGTGATGGGTGCGCTGAACTGGACGGTGCGCTGGTACGACCCCGCCGGGTCGCGCTCGCCGGACGACCTGGCCCATGAGCTGGTCGCCATGATCACCCGGCGTCCGGCCTGATCCTCCCTCCCTGCAATTCTCCCCGCGCGGGCCGCCGGCCCGCGGTGCTCGACCATCGTCTAGTCCCTTCTCGTCGCTCAGGGGTTGCCCCCTTCCCCGGTTGCCACTAGCGTGTACCGAGCGCTTGCTAGGTTTACGCTTACGTTAACTGTATGGCAATCGGAAGAAGAGGGCGTCTTCACGCCAGCGATCGGCCTGTCTCATGGTCGTCACCGTTTGCCGCTACAACAATCACAAGCCGCCAGAGGGCAGACCATGAGCACCCAACCCGCGCCATCCTTGACCGATTACGCGACCTATCTCGACTCCTTCTCCATCGACGACGTCATCGCGCGCCTCGACAACCATCGCGACGGCCGCGCCAACGCCTTCGAGTCCTGCTGCGCTCGCCACGTGCGCGCCGGCCGGGGCGAGGTGGCGGCGCTGATCCACGAGGACGCCCAGGGCGAGGTCACCACCCTGAGCTACGCCGAGCTGGAAGCCCAGAGCGCGCGCCTCGCCGGCTGGTTCGCCGCCCAGGGGCTGGGCGAGGGGGATCGCATCGCCTGCATGCTGCCGCGCACGCCGCAGCTGCTGGTGGCGGTGGTGGCCACCTGGCGCATCGGCGCGGTCTACCAGCCGCTCTTCACCGCCTTCGGTCCGGATGCCGTGGACTACCGCCTGGGCCGGGCCGATACCCAGCTCGTGATCACCGATCACGCCAACCGCTTCAAGTTCGACGACCTGACCCAGTGCCCGCCGGTGCTCGCCGTGGGCGGCCCCGACGACCAGCACGCCGACGACCGCGACTGGGCCGAGGCACTGGCCCATGCGCCCCTCGAGGCCGCGCCGCCGCGCCTGCCCCGCGAGGCGCCCTTCCTGCAGATGTTCACCTCCGGCACCGTGGGCAAGCCCAAGGGCGTGGCGGTGCCACTCTCCGCCATGCCGGCCTTCGCGCTCTACATGGAGCTTGCCGTCGACCTGCGCGACAGCGACCGCTTCTGGAACATGGCCGACCCGGGCTGGGCCTACGGCCTCTACTACGCCATCGCGGGCCCGCTGCTGCTGGGCGTGACCACCCACTTCTGCGAGGCGGGCTTCAGCGCCGAGGGGGCGCTGGCCTTCATGAAGCGCCACCGCATCACCAACTTCGCCGCGGCGCCGACCGCCTATCGGCTGATGAAGGCCTCGGGGCTCTTCGACGATGCCCACGCGACCCTCGAGCTGCGCGCGGCGAGCTCCGCCGGCGAGCCGCTCAACACCGAGGTGGTGACCTGGGTGGAGCGCTCCCTGGGCTGCCCGGTGATGGACCACTAC
>JAWWBV010000529.1:0-2416 GCA_033720795.1 Halomonas sp.
GAGGTCGCCGACCACGTTCATGCCGTCCATCAGCGGCCCCTCGATCACCTCGATGGGGCGCGCGGCCCGCTGGCGGGCCTGCTCGGTGTCCTCCTCGATATAGGCGGTGATGCCCTTGACCAGGGCGTGGGAGATGCGCTGTTCGACCTCCCAGGAGCGCCACTCGAGGTCTTCCTTCTTGGCCGGGCCGCTGCCGTCGCCCTTGTACTTGTCGGCGAGCTCCAGCAGGCGCTCGGTGGAGTCGCTGCGCCGGTTGAGCACCACGTCCTCCACCGCCTCGCGCAGCTCCGCCGGCAGGTCATCGTAGACCGCCAGCTGGCCGGCATTGACGATGCCCATGGTCAGGCCGGCGCGCACGGCATGGTAGAGGAACACCGAGTGGATCGCCTCGCGCACCGGATTGTTGCCGCGAAACGAGAAGGAGACGTTGGAGACGCCGCCGGAGACCATGGCGTGGGGCAGGTGCTCGCGGATCCACCGGGTCGCCTCGATGAAGTCCACGGCGTAGTTGTCGTGCTCCTCGATGCCGGTGGCGATGGCGAAGATGTTGGGGTCGAAGATGATGTCTTCGGCCGGGAAGTCCAGCTCGTCGACCAGGATCCGGTAGGCGCGTTCGCAGATCTCGCTCTTGCGGGCGAAGGTGTCCGCCTGGCCGGCCTCGTCGAAGGCCATCACCACCACGGCGGCGCCGAAGCGCCGGCAGGCGGTGGCCTGCTCGCGGAAGGCGTCCTCGCCCTCCTTCATGGAGATGGAGTTGACCACCGCCTTGCCCTGCACGCACTTGAGGCCCGCCTCGATGATCGCCCACTTGGAGGAGTCGATCATGATCGGCACCCGGGCGATGTCGGGCTCGCCGGCGATCAGGTTGAGGAAGCGCACCATCGCCTCCTCGGACTCGAGCATGCCCTCGTCCATGTTGATGTCGATGACCTGGGCGCCGTTCTCCACCTGCTCCAGGGCCACCTCCAGCGCCGTGGTGTAATCCTCCTCGACGATCAGCCGCTTGAAGCGCGCGGAGCCGGTGACGTTGGTGCGCTCGCCGACGTTGACGAACAGCGAGTCGGCCTCGATGTTGAAGGGCTCGAGCCCGGAGAGTCGACAGGCCCGGGAGCGCTTCGGCACCCGCCGCGGGGGCAGGTCCTTGATGGCGGCATGAATCGCCGCGATGTGCTCCGGCGTGGAGCCGCAGCAGCCGCCGATGACGTTGACCAGGCCGCTTTCGGCGAACTCGGCGACGATGGCCGCCATCTCCTCGGGGGTCTGGTCGTACTCGCCGAACTCGTTGGGCAGGCCGGCGTTGGGGTGGGCCGAGACGAAGGTGTCGGCCTTGGTCGAGAGCTCCTCGACATAGGGGCGCAGCTCCTCGGCGCCCAGGGCGCAGTTGAGCCCGATGGTGAGCGGTCGGGCGTGGCGCACCGAGTTCCAGAAGGCCTCGGTGGTCTGCCCCGAGAGCGTGCGCCCGGAGGCGTCGGTGATGGTGCCGGAGATCATTACCGGCAGGCGCTCGCCGCGGGCCTCGAAGAGCTCCTCGAGGGCGAAGATCGCCGCCTTGGCGTTGAGGGTGTCGAAGACCGTCTCGATCATGATCAGGTCGGCGCCGCCCTCGATCAGCGCCTCGGCGGCCTCGCGATAGTTGTCGCGCAGCGCATCGAAGGTGACGTTGCGCTTGGCGGGGTCGTTGACGTCCGGCGACAGCGAGGCGGTGCGCGAGGTCGGCCCCAGCACGCCGGCGACAAAGCGCGGCACCCCGGTCTCCTCGGCCACGGCGTCGCACACCTGGCGGGCCAGGCGCGCCGACTCGCGGTTGAGCTCCGGCACCAGGTCCTCCATGCCGTAGTCCGACTGGGAGAGCCGCGTGCTGTTGAAGGTGTTGGTCTCGACGATGTCGGCGCCGGCCTCGAGGTAGTCGCGGTGGATGCGCGTCACCAGGTCGGGGCAGGTCAGGGCCAGCAGGTCGTTGTTGCCCTTGAGGTCGCTCGGCCAGTCGACGAAGCGCTCGCCGCGAAACTCCGCCTCGGAGAGCTCGGCGTTCTGCAGCATGGTCCCCATGCCGCCGTCGAGCATCAGGATGCGACGGGACAGGCTGTCATGAAGCGAGGCGGTCTGGGCGGTGGGAACGGCGGCCATGGGCGGGTCTATCTCCAGCGAAGAGGCGTCAGGGTTCGGGCCGGCAGCGGTGCGCCTGGGGCGTCTTGTCTCGTGGAAGCGCTGCGGGCCGGAGGCGGCCTGCCGGGATGCGGCACGTCGGCGGGTCGCCGGGGAAGCCGCTTATCCTAGCAAAAGCCGGCGCGTCGGGGCAGGGGCGCGACGCGAGCGTCTTTCATGTCGTGCGTGACCGGGCCTCATGCAGCCGGTGGATGTAAAACCCAGCAAATCAGTCGGGATTGTGTCGGCCGCGCGGGTCGCTTACCATTGA
>JAWWBV010000530.1:0-2414 GCA_033720795.1 Halomonas sp.
GCCGGCCTACTCGAGCCCGCTGGACAAGGAGACCCGCCCCGGCGAGTACCGCTGCGCCGGCTGCGATCTGCTGCTGTTCACCAGCGACATGAAGTACGACTCCGGCACCGGCTGGCCGAGCTTCTTCGAGCACGTCGAGGGCCACCTGCTGACCAGCGTCGATTTCTTCCTGGTCTTCCCGCGCACCGAGTACCACTGCGCCCGCTGCGGCGGCCACCAGGGCCACGTCTTCGATGATGGCCCCGAGCCGACCGGGCTGCGCTGGTGCAACAACGGCCTGGCGCTGCGATTCGTCCCCGCCTGAATCTCGAGTGTGGTACCTTGTCGTGATCGTCTGGACGTTTGATTGCCAAGGATTTCATGGACGCACACGACAAGATCATCGCCCGCCTCGCCGAGGAACTCGCCGTTCGTCCGCCGCAGGTCTCGGCCACGGTGGAGCTGCTGGATGGCGGGGCCACCGTGCCCTTCATCGCCCGCTACCGCAAGGAGGTCACCGGCGGGCTGGATGACATCCAGCTGCGCCAGCTCCACGAGCGGCTCGCCTACCTGCGCGAGCTCGAGGAGCGCCGCGAGGCGGTGCTCGCCGCCATCGACGAGCAGGGCAAGCTGACCGACGCGCTGGCCGCGAGCCTCCGCGCGGCCGACACCAAGCAGCGCCTCGAAGACCTCTACCTTCCCTACAAGAAGAAGCGGCGCACCAAGGCGCAGATCGCCCGGGAGGCGGGGCTCGAGCCGCTGGCCGAGGCGCTGCTGGCCGATCCGAGCCTGACACCCGAAGCCGAGGCGGCCAAGTACCTTCGTGCCGCGGAGGGCGACACCCCCGCCGTCGAGGACGCCAAGGCCGCTCTGGACGGTGCCAAGCAGATCCTCATGGAGCGCTTCGCCGAGGACCCCGAGCTGGTAGGGCGCCTGCGCGAGCGGCTGTGGAGCGAGGGCGAGCTCTCCGCCCGGCTGATCGCCGGCAAGGAGCAGGAGGGCGCCAAGTTCTCCGACTACTTCGAGCACGACGAGACGCTCGCCAAGGTGCCGTCCCACCGCGCGCTGGCGATGTTCCGCGGCCGCAACGAGGGCGTGCTGGCGCTGACCCTGCGCCTGCCCGGCGAGGACGAGGCGCCGATCCATCCGGCCCAGGTGGCCATCGCCAAACACTTCTCGATCAGCGACCAGGGGCGCCCCGCCGACCGCTGGCTCGCCGAGGTCGTGCGCTGGACCTGGCGGGTCAAGCTCTACACCCACCTCGAGACCGAGCTGATGGGGCGGTTGCGCGAGCGCGCCGAGGCCGAGGCCATCGAGGTCTTCGCCGCCAATCTCAAGGACCTGCTGCTGGCCGCCCCGGCGGGGCAGAAGGCGACGCTCGCCATCGACCCGGGCCTGCGCACCGGCTGCAAGGTAGCGGTGGTCGATGCCACCGGCCAGTTCCTCGAGCACGCCACGATCTACCCCCATGCCCCGCGCAACGCCTGGGCGGCCTCGCTGGAGGAGCTGGCACGGCTGGTCAAGAAGCACGACGTGGCGTTGATCGCCGTGGGCAACGGCACCGCCAGCCGCGAGACCGACCGCCTGGCCGGCGAGCTGGTCAAGGCCCTGGCCGGCACCCAGCGGCTCGCCAAGGTGATGGTCAGCGAGGCCGGCGCCTCGGTCTACTCCGCCTCGGAGTACGCCTCCCGGGAGTTCCCGGACCTCGACGTCAGCATCCGTGGCGCGGTCTCCATCGCCCGGCGCCTGCAGGACCCGCTGGCCGAGCTGGTCAAGATCGAGCCCAAGTCCATCGGCGTGGGCCAGTACCAGCACGACGTCTCCCAGCTGCAGCTCTCCCGGAGCCTGGAGGCGGTGATCGAGGACTGCGTCAACGCCGTGGGGGTGGATCTCAACACCGCCTCGAGCGCCTTGCTCTCCCGGGTCGCCGGCCTCAACGCGGCGCTGGCCGACAACATCGTCGCCCGGCGCAACGCCGAGGGCGCCTTCACCAGCCGTCGGGCGCTGCTCGACGTCAGCCGCCTGGGGCCCAAGACCTTCGAGCAGTGCGCGGGCTTCCTGCGCATCATGAACGGCGACAACCCGCTGGACGCCAGCGCCGTGCACCCCGAGGCCTATCCGCTGGTGGAGCGCATCGCGAAGCGCAGCGGTCGCGAGCTGGCCGGGCTGATCGGCGACAGCGCGACCCTCAAGTCGCTCAAGCCGGCCGACTTCGCCGACGAGCGCTTCGGCGTGCCCACCGTCAGCGATATCCTCGCCGAGCTCGACAAGCCGGGCCGCGACCCGCGCCCCGAGTTCAAGGCGGCCGAGTTCCGCGAGGGCGTCGAGACCCTCAAGGACCTCGAGCCGGGCATGATCCTCGAGGGCAGCGTGACCAACGTCACCCACTTCGGCGCCTTCGTCGACATCGGCGTGCACCAGGACGGCCTGGTGCA
>JAWWBV010000531.1:0-2414 GCA_033720795.1 Halomonas sp.
CTCGCGTCACTTCTGGGATATCAGGATGCTCGAAGCTACCGTCAAGAAGATTCTCCAGGCCCGGGTCTACGAGGCCGCCCGGGAAACCCCCATCTCGCCGGCCCCCTTCCTTTCCCGTCGCTTCAATAACCAGATCCTGATAAAACGCGAGGACCTCCAGCCGGTCTACTCCTTCAAGATCCGCGGCGCCTACAACAAGATGGCGCAGCTCACCGACGAGCAGAAGGCCAAGGGCGTGATCGCCGCCTCGGCGGGCAACCATGCCCAGGGGCTGGCCATGGCGGCGAAGCTGATGGGCGTCAAGGCGGTGATCGTCATGCCGCGCATCACCCCGGAGATCAAGGTGGCCGCGGTGCGGGCGCGGGGCGCCAAGGTGGTGCTCAAGGGCGACGCCTTCGCCGAGGCGGCGGCCCACGCCCAGGAGCTGATCGCCGAGCACGGCTACACCTACATCCCGCCCTTCGACGACCTCGACGTCATCGCCGGACAGGGCACTATCGCCGTGGAGATCCTGCGCCAGCACGGCGGCTCCATCGATGCCATCTTCGTGCCGGTGGGCGGCGGCGGCCTGATCGCCGGCGTGGCCGCCTACGTCAAGTACCTGCGCCCCGAGATCAAGGTGATCGGCGTGGAGTCCGAGGACAGCGCCTGCCTCAAGGCGGCGCTGGCGGCGGGCGAGCGCGTGGTGCTGGACCAGGTCGGGGTGTTCGCCGAGGGCGTCGCCGTGGCGCAGATCGGCGAGGCGCCCTTCGCCGTGATGCGCGGCCTGGTCGACGACGTCATCACCGTCAACACCGACGAGATGTGCGCGGCGGTGAAGGACATCTTCGAGGATACCCGCGCGGTCTCCGAGACCTCCGGCGCGCTGTCGCTCGCCGGGTTGAAGAAGTACATCCAGCAGACCGGCGCCGAGAACGAGACCCTCATCTGCATCAACTCCGGGGCCAACACCAACTTCGATCGGCTGCAGCACATCGCCGAGCGCACCGAGCTCGGCGAGCAGCGCGAGGCGATCCTCGCCGTGACCATCCCCGAGAAGCCCGGCAGCTTCAAGAAGTTCTGCCGCACCATCGGCAAGCGCATGGTCACCGAGTTCAACTACCGCTACGCGGAGCCCGAGCAGGCCCACATCTTCGTCGGCGTGCAGGTGAAGCCCGGCGGCGAGGATCGCCAGGCGGTGATCGACCGGCTGCGCGACGCCGGCTACCCGGTGGAGGACCTGACCGACAACGAACTGGCCAAGCTGCACATCCGCCACCTGGGCGGCGGCCGTCCCAAGGAGCACTTCGAGGAAGAGGTCTATCGCTTCGAGTTCCCGGAGCGCCCCGGGGCGCTGATGAACTTCCTCACCCACCTGCCCCAGGACTGGAACATCTCGCTCTTCCACTACCGTAACCACGGCGCCGCCTACGGCCGGGTGCTGGTCGGCATGCAGGTGCCCAACGGCGACCGCCGGCACGTCGAGGGCTACTTCGACGAGATCGGCTACCGCTACTGGAAGGAGAGCGACAACCCGGCCTACCGGCTCTTCATGGCCTGAGGGGCGCGTGGTCGTGAGGGCGGGAGCGTGCAGCGACGGGGCTTCGCGACGGGACGTCGAAAAAGGCGAGTGAGGACTGACTCACCGTGCAGTCTCGGTCATGAAGGTGTTTAGATATGTAACGTACTGAGAATGCCGGTTGTCATGCGTAAGCACGAAGCCCTATAGTCACCGCGGTGTCATCACCGCCGTGGTGACGCCGCCATCATCTTCACACCGGACCCACGCGGTCCCGTCTCCCATGGAGTCCACCGCAATGAAGCGCAAGCCCGATCTGGTCATGACACTGGTGCTGGTCTTCGGCATCGGGATCGTGGCCACCGGCTATGCCCAGGCGCTGGCGGGCAGCTGAGGCCACCGCAGGGGCGGCGGCCATCGCCCTGTCCGACCCCGCCGGATGACGACGGCCGATGCAATGGCATCGGCCGTCGTCGTTTCCGGGCCTGGCGCGTGCGGTGCATGGCCCTGGTGGCCGTGTCAGGAGCGCCTCAGGGGCGAATCAGCCGGGCGTCGCTGGCGATGGCGTCCAGGGGCACGTCCCAGGGCGCCGCCGGCAGGCGCTCGACGCGCTGCGCCTCGTGGGCCAGGCCGATCAGCCGCGGGCGAGGCCCCGGGCGCCGTGTGAAGGCCAGGGTGCGGTCATAGAAGCCCCCGCCCATGCCGATACGCTGGCCCCGTTCATCGAAACCCACCAGCGGCAGCAGGATCAGGTCCAGTGCCCAGGCCGGGGTGCGCCGGGCGCGGTGCGCCCCGTGGCGGGTCTCGGGTTCGGGGATGCCGTAGCGGTTGGCCACCATGGGTGTGCCGGCATGGTAGTGCACGAACCACAGCTGATTGTCGCAGAGCGGCTTCAGGACCGGGAGGTAAGCACGGC
>JAWWBV010000532.1:0-2412 GCA_033720795.1 Halomonas sp.
AACACCAGCGGCACGATCAGCATCTTGATGGCGCTGATGAAGACGTCACCGATGGGCTTGAAGACGCTGGCGTCCTCGCCCATCAGCGCGCCGGCGAGGATGCCGAGGGCCAGGCCGGCGAGGATCTTCTGCCACAGGGGAATGCGCCGCCACAGGTTGGTGGAGGCGGTCGTCGAAGGACTGGTCACGTTGGTTCTCCTTTCTGCAAAACAGCTTTTATGTGGTGATTATCAGTTCGGGGAGGAGATTCTACAGAAAGAAAAACCGTTAATCTTTATTTTAACGAGCGTCACCCTTACGAGATGGCGACTCGCGCCACGGGTCGTCCGGGGAATCACAGCACCTCGTCGAGCAGCCCCAGGAAGGCGGCCCAGGACTTCTCGTCGGCCCAGGGCCGCGACCTCCTCCAGCGAGATCGAGGCGCCGGCCTCCACTGGGCGATTGCCCTGGCCGTATAGGTCGGGGTGGGCGACTGCGTTGAAGCGTGCGTTCGAACGCTTAAGCATGCGCGTTCCGCCATGGCGATCAATGGCTTGGCGAGCAACGGCGGGCCCGAAGCGTTGGCAGCGCCGGCTTGTGTTTTGCGCCTCGGCCTTCCAGATTGTGGGGGAATCATGCAGTTCGTGATCCGAGCAACCAGAGCGAGACCAATAATCATGAAGAAACGCGTTCTAGCGACGGCGGTGGCGGCGACCACCCTGGCCCTCTCCGGCATGGCGCAGGCCGAGGTCAAGGTCGGCTTCCTGGGGGGCTTCACCGGCGGCATCGAGAGCCTGACGCCGCCGATCTTCGACGGCGCCCAGCTGGCGGTGAGCCAGGTCAACGAGCAGGGGGGGCTGCTGGGCGGCCAGGAACTGGTGATGCCCACCGGTGATACCACCTGCTCCGATGCCTCGGCCGCCTCGAACGCCGCCGACCGCATGGTCAATACCGAGCAGGTCACCGCCATCGTCGGCGCCTTGTGCACCGGCGCGACCATCGCCGCGGCCAATAACGCGGCCATCCCCGGCGGCGTGACCATGGTCTCGCCGGCCTCGACGGCGCCGGCGGTGTCCGACCTCGACGACAACGACCTGGTGTTCCGCACCGTGCCCTCGGATGCCTTCCAGGGGGAGATGCTCGCCAAGCTGCTGATCTCCAAGGGCATCGAGGAGGTCGTCGTCACCTACGTCAACAACGACTACGGCCGCGGCCTCTCCGAGGCCTTCACCGCGGCCTTCGAGGCCGAGGGCGGCACGGTGGCGGAGAACCTCGCCCACGAGGACAACCGCGCCGACTACCGTTCGGAGCTGGGGACCCTCTCGTCCACCGGCGTGCCGAACCTGGTGGTGCTGGCCTACGCCGACACCTCCGGCCAGACGGTGGTGCGCCAGGCCTACGAGAGCGGTATGTTCACCCAGTACGTGGGTGCCGACGGCATGGTCGGCTCCAGCCTGGTCGAGGCCATCGGCGCCGACGTGCTCGAGGGCATGATCGCCACTCGCCCAGGCAGTCCGGAACTGCCGGGCACCGAGATGTTTCAGGCGCAGGCCGAGGCGGCCGGCATCGACCCCAGCGCGGTGTTCGCCGCCCAGGCCTACGACGCCGCCTTCCTGCTGGCGCTGGCCATCGAGCAGAACGGCAGCGCCGAGCGCGAGGGGCTCAACGAGGCGCTGCGCAGCGTGGCCAGCGCCCCGGGCGAGGTGGTCCTGCCCGGCGAGTGGGAGAAGGCGGTGGAGCTGATCGCCGCCGGCACCGAGATCAACTACGAGGGCGCGTCCGGCACCCACGAGTTCAATGCCAACGGCGACGTGCCGGGCGTGGTGCTGGAGATGGTGATCGAGGACGGCAGCTTCACCAGCAAGGGCTACGTCGACCTCTGAGGGACGCGCCTGCGCTGAGCGAAGGCGAGCGAACGAAGGCCCCGGCGGGCAACCGCCGGGGCCTTTCTCGTGGGCGGACGGCGCAAGCAATTGATTAGGATTATGTAAAACAATAAAGCTTGATCTATATCAGCCGATCACCCTATGTATCCCCGACAATGGGGTAAGGCGAACTATCGGTCGCCATGATCGTGCCGGCATCGAGCCCGTGACCTCAAGGATCATTCCCTTCCCGACTGGCGGAGTCGACCAGGCCGCTCGTCGACGCCCCTGCTGAGGGCGGGGCGGGGCGCGGCCGCGGTCACGGCATCACTCGTCCTCGTCGCGTCACGCCAGCGACCTTTCGGCTTCTACCGTCCCAAGGAGACCCAATAATGAACAACACTTCCTCCGGCGCGGCCCCCCGGTTTCGGTGGCTGCGGTTCGTGACCGACAACCTGCAGGTGAAGATCCTGCTGCTGGTCCTCATGCCGCTGATTCTCTCCTCCTCCTGCCTGCTGCTGCTCGAGGGGTATGGCAGCTTTCAGGCCAACCAGGCACAGGTCGAGCA
>JAWWBV010000533.1:0-2371 GCA_033720795.1 Halomonas sp.
GGCGACGGCGACGGGCGCCGCGACATCTGGGGCAGCATTCCCGACGTCATGGCCTCCACCGCCCACTATCTCGACCGCGCCGGCTGGCAGGCGGGCGCGCCCTGGGGCGTCGAGGTGCGCCTCCCCGACGGCTTCGACTACGCCCGCACCGAGCTTTCCCATCGCCTCTCGAGTGCCGAGTGGGCCGAGCGGGGCGTGCGCACCCTCGGCGGCGCGCCGCTGCCCGACTTCGCCGCCGCCTCGGTGATCGTGCCCGCCGGCGCCGAGGGCCCGGCCTTCCTGGTGGGACCCAACTTCCGGGCGATCCTGCGCTACAACAACGCCACCAGCTACGCCCTGGCGGTGGGCGCTCTCTCCGACGAGATCGCCGGCCGCGAGGGCGTGGTGCAGGCGTGGCCGCGGGAGCAGCAGCCGCTGAGCCGTGGCCAGGTGCGCGAGATGCAGCGCCTGCTGAACGAGCGCGGCTTCGAGGTGGGCGCGCCGGATGGCATCATGGGCCCCAACACCCGTCGCGGCCTGCGCGCCTATCAGGGCGCCATCGGCGTCACGCCGGATGGCTTCGCGACCCTTACCCTGCTCGAGCGCCTGCGGCGCTGAGCCCTGTTTCGGAGGTGATCATGATCCCGACCCGAGTCCGTCCATGGCTGCTGGCCGCCCTGCTCTCGAGCGCGGCGCCGGCGGCCTTCGCCGGGGACGACCACGGCAGCGTGTTTGGCTGGGTGGAGAAGGCGACCCTGGAGCCCTGGGGCGTCGAGGTGAAGGCCAAGCTCGACAGCGGCGCCCTGACCTCGTCGCTGGACGCCCGGGACATCGAGATGTTCGAGAAGGAGGGCGACGACTGGGTGCGCTTTCGCCTGAAACTCGAGGACGAGGCCAGCGGTGAGACCTTCACCGAGCGCATGGAGCTGCCGCTCTACCGCGATCTTCGGGTGCGCGGCGCCGGCGGTGTCGATGAGCGGCCGGTGGTGCTGATGAACGTCTGCCTGGGCGGTACCGTCTACGAGGAGCAGTTCGGGCTTCGCGACCGTGAGGAGATGAACTACCCGCTGCTGCTCGGGCGCCGCTCCATCGGCCACCTCGGCCTGCTCGACGTGCGCGAGACCTTCGTCACCGAACCCGATTGCGACGACGACTCCCCCTTCGTCCCCCACGATCCCGACGAGGCAGAGTAGCGCGGCGATGGTTCGATCCTCGCGGACGGGCCGGGCTCGGCCGCGAGGATGGCAGGGAAGCTTGGGCTCAGGGGCTCGGGCGGCTTTGACTCTCGGACTCAGAAGAGCCGAGCGAGCAGCGCGGTGACCGCGGTCTCCACTCGCAGGATACGCGGTCCCAGATGAATCCCCTGGCAGCCGGCCTCGAGCAGTCGCTCCACTTCCCAGGGAATGAAGCCGCCCTCCGGCCCCACCAGCAGGACCGCCGGCTCGTCGAGCCCGCGGGGGCAGTCGTCGCGCATGCCCGGGTGGGCCACCAGGCCGCGCCGACCCGCGAGCAGCCCCGGCAGTCGGTCCTCGACGAAGGGGCGAAAGCCCTTGGCCAGGGTCACCTCGGGCAGCCGGGTGTCGCGCGCCTGCTCCAGGCCCAGCACCAGGTGGCGGTGGATCTTCTCGTCGTCGAGTTCCGGCGACTGCCAGTAGCTCTTCTCGACCCGGCGGGTATTGAGCAGGGTGATCCGCTTCACGCCCAGGGCGGTGACGTGCTCCAGGCTGCGCGCCAGCATCCGCGGGCGCGGCAGGGCGAGCACCAGGTGCACCGGCAGCGCCGGCGGCGGCGGCTGATCCAGCGCGGAGACGTCGAAGCACGCCTCGTCGTCGTCCAGGCTCAGCAGCTCGCCGCGCCCCAGCGTCCCCCCCGCGATGCCCAGCGTCAGGGTGTCTCCGGGACGAGCGCGATGGACCTCGCGCAGGTGCGCCAGCCGGCGCGGATCGCGAACCCGGGCCAGGCGGTGGTTCTCGACGTCCTCGGGGGAGAGCAGGATCAGGTTCATGGCGCCTCGCCGTGTTAGAGACTGAATGGGGGCTATGCCTTGCATGGATGGTATCGCGGTGCACAATAGCGCTACGGGGGCAGCCGCCCTTCACAGAACAAGGAGCAGCGCCGTGCGCGTGATTCGCAAGTATGCCAACCGCAGGCTCTATGATACCGAACAGAGCCGCTACGTGACCCTCGAGGATCTGCGCGGCCTGATCATCGACGAGGTGCCCTTCCGGGTCGAGGATGCCAAGAGCGGCGAGGACCTGACCCGCACCATCCTGCTGTCGATCATCATCGAGCAGGAGCAGGCCGACGGCGACGCCCAGGTGTTCTCCAACGACCTGCTGGCGCAGTTCATCCGGGTCTACGACATGGCCCAGCCGCTGCCCCTGGCGCGCTA
>JAWWBV010000534.1:0-2368 GCA_033720795.1 Halomonas sp.
ACGCCCTACCAACCCCTCGACTTCGGCCTCGACGACGAGCTGAACATGCTGCGCGATCACGTCAACGCCTTCGCCCGCGACGAGATCGCCCCGCGCGCCGCCGAGATCGACGAAAAGAACGAGTTCCCCAGCGACCTCTGGCAGAAGTTCGGCGACATGGGCCTGCTCGGCATCACCGTGCCGGACGAGGACGGCGGCAGCGGCATGGGCTACCTCGCCCACTGCATCGCCATGGAGGAGATCTCCCGGGCCAGCGCCTCGGTGGGCCTCTCCTACGGCGCGCACTCCAACCTCTGCGTGAACCAGCTCAAGATCAACGCCTCGGCCGAGCAGAAGGCCAGGTACCTGCCCAAGCTGATCAGCGGCGAGCACGTCGGGGCGCTGGCCATGTCCGAGCCGGGCGCCGGCTCCGACGTGGTCTCCATGAAGCTGCGCGCCCGCAAGGAGGGTGACAAGTACATCCTCAACGGCAACAAGATGTGGATCACCAACGGCCCCGATGCCGACGTGCTGGTGGTCTACGCCAAGACCGACCCCGAGGCCGGTTCCAAGGGCATCACCGCCTTCATCATCGAGAAGGGCATGCCCGGCTTCTCCACCGCCCAGAAGCTCGACAAGCTCGGCATGCGCGGCTCCAACACCTGTGAGCTGGTGTTCGAGGACTGCGAGGTGCCGGAAGCCAACGTGCTCGGCGAGGTCGGCAAGGGCGTGAAGGTGCTGATGAGCGGCCTGGACTATGAGCGCACCGTGCTCGCCGCCGGCCCCATCGGCATCATGCAGGCGGCCCTGGACATCGTGGTGCCCTACGTCCACGAGCGGAAGCAGTTCAACCAGTCGATCGGCGAGTTCCAGCTGGTGCAGGGCAAGATCGCCGACATGTACACCACCCTGAACGCCTGCCGCGCCTACCTCTACGCCGTGGCGGCGGGCTGTGACCGTGGCCGCACCTCGCGCAAGGACGCCGCCGGCGTGATCCTCTACTGTGCCGAGAAGGCCACCCAGGTGGCGCTGGACGCCATCCAGCTGCTCGGCGGCAACGGCTACATCAACGAGTACCCCACCGGGCGACTGCTGCGCGACGCCAAGCTCTACGAGATCGGCGCCGGCACCAGCGAGATCCGGCGCATGCTGATCGGCCGCGAGATCTTCAACGAATCCAAGTAAGGGCGGCGTTCCATGAGCATCCTCCAGACCCAGATCAATCCACGCAGCGACGTCTTCCAGGCCAACGACGTCGCCATGCGCCGCGAGGTCGGCCAGCTGCGCGAGCTGACCGCCGCCATCCACCGCGGCGGCGGCGAGAAGGCCCGCGTCCGCCACGAGTCCCGCGGCAAGCTGTTCGTGCGCGACCGCATCGACCACCTGATCGACGAGGGCTCGCCCTTCCTCGAGTTCTCGGCGCTGGCCGCCCATGAGGTCTACGACAGCCCGGTGCCCGCCGCCGGCGTGGTCACCGGCATCGGCCGCGTCTCCGGGGTGGAGTGCGTGATCGTCGCCAACGACGCCACGGTCAAGGGCGGCACCTACTTCCCGCTCACCGTGAAGAAGCACCTGCGCGCCCAGGAGATCGCCCGCAAGCATCGCCTGCCGTGCATCTACCTGGTCGACTCCGGCGGCGCCTTCCTGCCCCGGCAGGACGAGGTCTTCCCCGACCGCGACCACTTCGGGCGCATCTTCTACAACCAGGCCACCCTCTCCGCCGAGGGCATCCCGCAGATCGCCGTGGTGATGGGCTCCTGCACCGCCGGCGGCGCCTACGTGCCGGCCATGGCCGACGAGTCGATCATCGTCCGCGAGCAGGGCACCATCTTCCTCGGCGGCCCGCCGCTGGTGAAGGCCGCCACCGGCGAGAGCATCAGCGCCGAGGACCTGGGCGGCGCCGACGTGCACGCCAAGGTGAGCGGCGTGGCCGACCACTACGCCGAGAACGACGCCCACGCCCTGCAGCTGGCCCGCGCCTGCGTGTCGCGGCTCAACTGGCAGAAGCGCGGCGAGCTGAAGATGCAGCCCTCCCGGCCGCCGCGTCTCGATCCCACCGAGCTCTACGGCATCGTCGGCACCGACCTCAAGAAGCCCTACGACGTGCGCGAGGTGATCGGGCGCATCGTCGACGACTCCGACTTCGACGAGTTCAAGCGCACCTACGGCGACACCCTGGTCACCGGCTTCGCCCACATCCACGGCCACCCGGTGGGCATCGTCGCCAACAACGGCGTGCTCTTCTCCGAGAGCGCCGTGAAGGGCGCGCACTTCATCGAATTGTGCGCCCAGCGCAAGATCCCGCTGGTGTTCCTGCAGAACATCACCGGCTTCATGGTCGGCTCCAAGTACGAGCACGAGGGCATCGCCAAGCACGGCGCCAAGCTCG
>JAWWBV010000535.1:0-2355 GCA_033720795.1 Halomonas sp.
CGGCTGGGACGATCCACGCCTGCCGACCATCTCCGGCATGCGCCGCCGCGGCTATACGCCGGCGTCGATCCGCAAGTTCTGCGACATGATCGGCGTGACCCGCGCCGACGGCGGCCTGGTGGACATCGCCATGCTCTACCATGCCATCCGCTCGGACCTCGAGGACAACGCCCCCCGGGCCATGGCCGTGCTCAAGCCCCTCAAGGTGGTGCTGACCAACGTGGCCGAGGATCACGAGGAGGTCTACGAGGTGCCCGGCCATCCGGCTCGCGAGGACATGGCGGTGCGCCGCGTGCCCCTGACCCGTGAGCTCTACATCGACGCCGACGACTTCATGGAAGAGCCGCCCAAGAAGTTCTTCCGCCTGGCCCCGGGCAAGGAGGTGCGCCTGCGCAACAGCTACGTGATTCGCTGCGACGAGGTGATCAAGGGCGAGGGCGGCGAGATCGAGGAGCTGCGCTGTTCCGTCGACTTCGACACCCTCGGCAAGAATCCGGAAGGGCGCAAGGTCAAGGGCGTGATCCATTGGGTCAGCGCCGCGCACGGCGTGCCCATGGAGGTCCGCCTCTACGACAACCTCTTCCAGGTCGAGCAGCCCGACAGGGACAAGGACGCCGACTTCCTCGAGCACCTGAATCCCGAGTCGCTGGTCACCGTGCAGGCGATCGGCGAGCCGAGCCTCGCCGAGGCCACGCCCGAGAGCCGCTTCCAGTTCGAGCGGGTGGGCTACTTCTGCGCCGATCGCCACGCCTGCCGCGATGGCACCCTGGTGTTCAACCGCACCGTGGGCCTCAAGGACGGCTGGGCCAAGGTGAAGAAGCAGGAAAGCCAGAAGACCGCGCAGGCCAACAAGGGGTGAGGATGAGCGCCGAGATGCAGATCTACAACACGCTGACGCGTCGCAAGGAGCCGCTCAGGCCGCTCGTGCCCGGCAAGGTGCGCATGTATGTCTGCGGCATGACGGTCTACGACTACTGCCACCTGGGCCATGCCCGGGTGATGGTGGCCTTCGACGTCATTACCCGCTACCTGCGCGCCCGGGGCTACGACGTCACCTACGTGCGCAACGTCACCGACATCGACGACAAGATCCTCAAGCGGGCCGACGAGAACGGCGAGAGCATTACTGCGCTCACCGAGCGCATGATCGCGGCCATGCACGAGGACGAGGCGCGCCTGTCCGTGCTGCCGCCGGACCGGGAGCCCCGCGCCACCGGCCACATCGGCGAGATCCTCGCCATGATCGAGACGCTGATCGACAAGGGCTTCGCCTACGCCGCCGACAACGGCGACGTCTACTACCGGGTGCGCCGCTTCGAGCACTACGGGGCGCTGAGCAACCGTGACCCCGACGAGATGCGCTCCGGCGCCCGCATCGAGGTGGACGAGCACAAGGAGGATCCGCTGGACTTCGTGCTCTGGAAGGCGGCCAAGCCCGGCGAGGCGAGCTGGCCCTCGCCCTGGGGCGAGGGACGTCCCGGCTGGCACATCGAGTGCTCGGCGATGTCCACCTGCTGCCTGGGCGAGACCTTCGACATCCATGGCGGCGGACCGGACCTGATGTTCCCCCACCACGAGAACGAGATCGCCCAGAGCGAGGCCGCCACCGGCCAGCGCTACGTCAACACCTGGATGCACGCCGGGGCGGTGCGGGTGAACCAGGAGAAGATGTCCAAGTCGCTGGGCAACTTCTTCACCATCCGTGACGTGCTCGAGCACCACGACCCGGAGGTGGTGCGCTACCTGCTGGTGGCGAGCCACTACCGCAGCCCGATCAACTACGCCCCCGAGTCGCTGGCCGAGGCCCGCAAGTCGCTGGAGCGCTTCTACAACGCGCTCGAAGGACTGGCGCTCGAGGACATCGCCCGCGACGCGTCGACGACGCAGACGCTCGCGCCCTCGAACGACGGCGGCCACGCGGCGCGCTTCGCCGCCGCCATGGACGACGACTTCAACACCCCCGAGGCGCTCTCGGTGCTCTTCGACCTGGCCCGCGAGCTCAACCGCGCCCGCAAGGAGGCGCCGGACCGCGCCCCGGCGCTGGCCGACGAGCTCAGGCGCCTGGGCGCGGTGCTGGGGCTCCTGCAACAGGACCCGGCGAGCTTCCTCAAGGCCGGCGCCGCCGACCTGCCGCTCGCCGAGGACGAGATCCAGGCGCGGATCGAGGCGCGGGCCGCGGCCAAGAAGGCCAGGGACTTCGCCCGTGCCGACGCCATTCGCGACGAACTCGCCGCCCTCGGGATCATCCTCAAGGATTCCCGCGAGGGCACCACCTGGGTCTTCGAGGCGCCCAGCGACTGACCGCGGCCCGCCCCGCGGCCGTGATCGCGCGCCCGGTTCCTACACGGCAGGGGC
>JAWWBV010000536.1:0-2351 GCA_033720795.1 Halomonas sp.
CCAACCAGAGAACAGTTATCGACATGAATAAAAATATAAACAGAACGGTCATCCCGATAATTATCTCCATGTTCGTAAGCGCCTGCACAACGGTTGGCACGCATGATCGCGACACATTCGCCTCCACGGACTTCGGGCCAAGAGAAGAATTGAGAATCTGTTTGCTTACGGACGAAGGAATCACCGAGCGCAGCGCCCGAAAATTATTCTCCAGGGTCGGCGATGAGCTTTCCGACTTCGGAATCGAGGTGACCATCCCTTGGGTGAAGCAATGGAAGCGACCGGCCTTCCTGATGGATGGGATACTTGAAGATGTGGCACTTCGACCCTTGGAGCCACCTTGCGATCGGCTTATGGCGATTGTTGGACGCAACGTCGGCGATTTCATCACCTCCTGGTTTTCACCAGAAGTACTGGGTGCCGTCGAGACCGTCACTTACACCAGAGGGTATGTGGTAGGAAAGACCGCCACACTGAACCAACTCTTTCAGAGACCCGCGGAAGTGGCCGTTCATGAATCTTACCATCTGCTCGGGTGCGTTCACGGAATCAGCCTGGCCGAATGCTACCCTCACATCAAGCAGCTTAAAGCAATTGCACGATCCAATCGAAACAGCGGAAACGACTTTTTCCCGGGAACATCACTCTATCGCCAACCCATAGCCTCACGCGGCGAAACCGGGAAACAGATACGGGACATATACGTCAACATAAAAGACAACCAACTCGCTTCGAACTCCCCTCAGTGCCAAAAATCGCATCCCCATGCTTCCTGCCGTTAGCCCCCTGGCGATGCATCGTCCCAACAAGCACAGGAATTCGAAACCTTAAACAAATGAAACACACCATGCCCCTCTGACTCACTTTCATCACCAAGCATGGACCACATAAAAAACTCTCCCTGCTGCTATCTATTATAAAACACAATCAGGATAATTGCCGATCAGGCTCCTCCGATAGAAATCCCGTCGGCGCCCCCATTAACGCACGACAACGAAACATCGAGCGTCTGAGAAGAAACCTGGTTGGTGGTCACGCGCGAATGATAAACTTCACGGAACCGAACCACCACTGCCTCCGGGAATACCATGCATTGACGTCACCGTCGCGCTGCAGGAAGGGGACATGAGGAGTACCAGACCGATCGCCTCCCTTCTGACCAACTGCGCTGACAGCGCAGCCTTGAGAGATGCTGAGTGGCACAACAGCCGTTTCCCGGCAATGGAAAAGATACGTCGACGGGGGAAAGACGATGATCGATGAAACCGACAAGCAACATCTGATGCGCTGCGTGGAACTGGCCGAGGAGGCCCTGGAGGCCGGCGACGAGCCCTTCGGCTCGGTGCTGGTGAGCGGCGACGGGGCGGTGCTGGTCGAGGACCACAACCACGTCGCCGGCGGCGATGCCACCCAGCACCCGGAGTTCTTCCTGGCCCGCTGGGCCGCGGAGAACCTGCCCCCCGAGGAGCGCGCCCGGGCCACCGTCTACACCTCGGGCGAGCACTGCCCCATGTGTGCGGCCGCCCACGGCTGGGTGGGACTGGGGCGCATCGTCTACGCCAGCTCCTCCGAGCAGCTCGGCGGCTGGCTCGAGGAGATGGGCGTCGCCCCGCCGCCCGTGAACACCCTGCCGATCCGGGAGATCGTGCCGAGCGCGACGGTCGAGGGGCCGGTGCCGGAACTCGCCGAGCGGGTCCACGCCTTGCATCGCCGCCTGCACGGGGTCTGAGCCACTGCCCCACCCCGGCGCCGCGCCTCGCTGAGCGAAGTCCCGGGACTCAGGCGCCGGGGCTCAGTCATCGGGACCCGCCGAGAGGCCGAGCCGGTCGAGGATGCGATAGGCCTGGGGACGGGCCTCGTCCGCTGCCTGTTCGCTTTTCTCGACAGGCGCCTCCAGCCCCTTCGCCAGCCGCTCGGCCGCGGCCGACACGGTGAGACCGAGCGCACCCGCGGCGTCGCGGCGGGCCTCCTCGATGCCCTCAAACAGCCGGGCCTCGAGGACCGGGCGCCGGCGCGCCTCCTGCAGCTTCAGCAGGGCGACCTCGCCGCCGACAATCCCGGCGAGCCCCGCGGCGGTGGTCGCCGCGCCGACCATCAGGGCGCCGGGGCCGGCGGGGGCCGTCACCGCCGCCGCGGCCCCGCCGCTGGCCAGCGAGCGGGCGGCCCCGGCGCCCAGCCGCATCGCCAGGGCGCGCAGCGCCATCCGGCCGCCCTGCCCCACGGTCCCCGCCGTCAGCCTGCGCGCCAGGGGCCGTCCGACCCTCAGCCCGAGGCCGCTGCCGCCCAGCGCGGCCGCCTGCCAGCGGCGGGCATCCAGCGTGGTCAGCAGCGCCTCGTCCATCCGGCCGCCC
>JAWWBV010000537.1:0-2345 GCA_033720795.1 Halomonas sp.
AAGAGGTGATCGAGCGGCTGCACCACATCCGCCAGCAGACCACCAAGAACCGCGACGGCGTCTGCCACAGCCTGGCCGACTTCGTGGCACCCCGTGATGACGCGACGGGCGAGCCGCGCCATCAGCCAGACTGGATCGGCGGTTTCGCGGTGACTACCGGACACGGCGTCGAGGCGCTCGCCGAGCAGTACAAGGCCGCCGGCGACGACTACAACGCCATCCTCGTCCAGTCGCTCACCGACCGCCTGGCCGAGGCCTTCGCCGAGCGGCTCCACGAGCGGGTGCGCAAGGAGTTCTGGGGCTATGTGCCCGACGAGGCCCTGGACAACGACGCCCTGATCGCCGAGAAGTACCAGGGCATTCGCCCGGCGCCGGGCTACCCGGCCTGCCCCGACCACACCGAGAAGGCGACCCTGTTCCGCCTGCTCGAGGCCACCGAGAACGCCGGTCTCGCACTCACCGAGAACTTCGCCATGTGGCCCGCCGCGGCGGTGGCCGGCTGGTACTTCTCGCACCCCCGCTCGAAGTACTTCTCCACCGGCAAGATCACCCGCGATCAGGTCGAGGCGCTGGCCACCCGCAAGGCCATGAGCCTCGCGGAGCTCGAGCGCTGGCTCGCGCCGGTGCTCTCCTACGATCCCGCCTGACCCCGACGGCCCGCCGCGGCGGGCCATGTTTCGCACCCTGTGCCCCCTTGCCGGAAGACGGATGCTGCCCGAGCCCACCCGCCGCCAGACGATCCTGCGCCTCTCCCTGCCGATCATCGCCGGCATGCTCACCCAGAGCCTGCTCAACCTGATCGATGCCGCCCTGGTCGGCTCCCTCGGCCAGGTACCCCTGGCGGGCGTCGGCATCGGCGGCTATGCGATGTTCCTGATCACCGCCATGGTCTTCGGGCTCTCCTCGGGAGTGCAGGCCCAGACGGCGCGGCGCCACGGCGAGGAGGACTGGGGACGTCGCGCCCTGGCGCTCAATGCCGGGCTTGCCATCGCCCTGGCCGTGGCGGGCCCGCTCACCCTGCTCTGCCTGTGGCAGGCGCCGCGCCTGCTGGCGCTGATCAACCAGGACCCCGCGGTCAACGCCGTGGCGGTGGAATACTTCCGCTGGCGGGTGGTGTCGCTCGCCCCGGTGGCGATGATCTTCTGCTTTCGCGGCTACTGGAACGGCATCCAGCAGACCGGCATCTACCTGCGCATCATCCTGGTGATGCACGCCATCAACGTGGTCGCGAGCCTGGGGCTGATCTTCGGGCTGGCCGGGTTGCCGGCCATGGGCGCGGCCGGCGCCGGCGCCGGCACCAGTCTCTCGCTGTTCGCGGGGCTCGCCATCTGGGCCGGGCTCAGCCTGCGTCACGCCACCGGCAGCGGCTTCCTGGCCGGGCTGCCCCGGCGGCCCGCCCTGGCGACCACCCTGCGCCTGGCCACGCCCCACTCCTTCCAGCAGCTGTGGTTCGCGGCGGGCTACGCCGTGCTGTTCTGGATCCTGGGGCGCATCGATACGCCGAGCGTGGCGGTGGGCCACGTGCTGGTGAACCTCTCGCTGCTGCTGATCCTGCCCGGCGTGGGGCTCGGCATGGCGGCGATGAGCCTGGTCGGCCAGGCGCTGGGCCGCCAGGCTCACGGCGAGGCCCACCGCTGGGGCTGGGAGGTGGTGCGCCTGGCCTGGTGCGGCCTGGCGGTGCTGGCCCTGCCGATGCTGCTGTTCCCGGAGGCGGTGCTGGGCCTCTTCCTCCACGACCCGGCCCTGATCGCCCTGGGCCGGCTGCCGCTGCAGCTGACCGCCGTGATGATCGTGCTCGATGCCGCCGCCCTGGTGTTCGCCCAGGCCCTGCTGGGCGCCGGGGCGAACCGTACCGTGATGACCGCGACCCTCTCCCTGCAGTGGCTGGTCTTCCTGCCGATGGCCTGGTGGGTGGGCGTGGTGCTCGAGCAGGGGCTGCTCGGCATCTGGTGGGTGCAACTGGGCTACCGCTGCCTCAACTCGGCCTGGTTCGTGATGATCTGGCAGCGGCGGCGCTGGCAGTCCCTGGCGCTATGAGCCTCGGGCGTCGCCACTTGGCCACCGTCCATCGGGCGTGGTGACCCGGGCTCGCTCATTCCATTTCGAATATAAACTATGCATATTTATTCTTTTCTAGCATAAACGAGAGCGGGTAAGGTAACGCCAACGTCCCTATTTCCCGATTCAGGATCGCGCTGCATGTACCGCTACGACTCCCACGACCAGACCCTGGTCGATGAACGCGTCGCCCAGTTCCGCGACCAGATGCGCCGCTATCTCGCCGGCCAGCTCGGCGAGGAGGAGTTCCTGCCGCTGCGCCTGCAGAACGGCCTCTATATCCAGCG
>JAWWBV010000538.1:0-2338 GCA_033720795.1 Halomonas sp.
GATGGGCGTGCGCACCCTGTTCAACATCCTCGGGCCGCTGACCAATCCCGCCGGCGCGCCGAACCAGGTGCTCGGCGTCTACGCCCCGGAGCTGGTGCCGCTGATGGCCGAGGTGCTCAAGCGCCTGGGCAGCGAGCACGTGCTGGTGGTCCACGCCGAGGACGGCCTGGACGAGATCTCGCTGGCCCAGCCGACCCTGGTCGCCGAGCTCAAGGAGGGCGAGATCGAGGAGTACACCATCACCCCCGAGCAGTTCGGCATCGCACGCCAGTCGCTCGACCCGCTGCGCGTCAAGACCGCCGAGGACAGCCTGCGGCTGGTCGAGCAGGCGCTGGTGGGCGAGGGGGCGGCCGCCGACATCGTCGCGCTGAATGCCGGCGCGGCGCTCTACGCCTCCGGGGTGGCCGATACCCTCAAGGAGGGGGTGGCCATGGCCCAGGATGCCCAGGCCTCGAAGCTGCCGCTGGAGAAGCTCAAGGAGCTTGCCAACTTCACCCGCGTGTTCAACCAGTGAGGCCCGCCATGACCGACCTGCCGACCATCCTCGAGCGCATCCTCTCCCGCAAGGCGGAGGAGGTGGCCGAGCGCTCCCGGGCCGTCTCCGAGCAGGAACTCTTGCGCCTGGCCGCCGAGCAGGACGCCCCCCGCGGCTTCGTCGCCGCGCTGGACCGCGCCATCCGTGCCGGCGACCCGGCGGTGATCGCCGAGATCAAGAAGGCCTCCCCCTCCAAGGGGGTGATGCGCGAGGACTTCCGACCCGGCGAGATCGCCGCCAGCTACGCCGAGGGCGGCGCCGCCTGCCTCTCGGTGCTGACCGATGCCGACTTCTTCCAGGGCCACGAGGACGACCTGATCGAGGCCCGCGCCGCCTGCGACCTGCCGGTGATCCGCAAGGACTT
The DNA here is from genome assembly GCA_033720795.1 of Halomonas sp. Taxonomy (GTDB): domain Bacteria; phylum Pseudomonadota; class Gammaproteobacteria; order Pseudomonadales; family Halomonadaceae; genus Halomonas. The sequence goes on from JAWWBV010000538.1 coordinate 900, forward strand.
CATTACCCACGGCTACCAGGTGAGCGAGGCACGGGCCATCGGCGCGGACTGCATCCTGCTGATCGTCGCCGCCCTGGACGACGCCCGGATGGCGGACCTGCACCGCCAGGCCACCGAGCTCGGCATGGACGTGCTGGTGGAGGTCCACGACGCCCTCGAGCTCGAGCGGGCGCTGGCCCTCGACCTCGCCCTGGTCGGCATCAACAACCGCGACCTGCACACCTTCGACACTCGTCTCGAGACCACCCTGGAGCTGCTGCCGCGCATTCCCGCCGGCGTCACCGTGGTCACCGAGTCCGGTATCCACCGCCGCGACGACGTGTTGCGCATGCGCGAGCACGACGTCAACGCCTTCCTGGTGGGCGAGGCCTTCGTGCGCGAGGCCGAGCCCGGCGAGGCACTGCGCCGGCTGTTCTTCTGATCCCTCGCGTCTAAGAACGATCGCGGGCAGCCCTTGGGCTGCCCGCGGTCGTTTCGGGCCGTCGGCGGCACCCAGGCGCGCCGCGGCGGCTCAGCGCTGCCGGAGCCAGCCCAGCAGGGCCTGCAGCGGGTGGGGCAGGGCGCGGTCCGAGAAGCGCTTCACCTGGCTGCGGCAGGAGTAGCCGGTGGCGAGCAGCCGGCCGGCGTTGGCCTCACTCTCCACCTGGGGCTGCCAGGACTGGGCGTAGATGGTCCGGGAGGTCTCGAGGTTTCGGGCCTCGTGGCCGTAGGTGCCGGACATGCCGCAGCAGCCGGTCGCGAGCAGCTCGAGCTCCAGGCCGAAGGCGGCGAAGAGCTGCTGCCAGGCCTTGGGGCTGCCCGGGGCGTTGGTCTTCTCGGTGCAGTGGGAGAGCAGCCGGAAGCCGGGGTCCTCGCCCTCGTCCGGGGCGGCGACGCGGGCCAGGCGCGGCGCCTGGGTCACCAGCCACTCCTGGAGCATCAGCACCTCGGGCACCGCCTCCGGGCCCAGCGCCTTCACGTACTCCTGGCGGTAGGTGAGGGTCATCGCCGGGTCGATGCCGACCAGCGGCACCCCGGCCTCGGCGAGCGTCGTCAGGCGCCGGGCCTGCTTCTCGGCGGTGCGCGCGAAGGCGCCCTGGAAGCCCTGGACGTCCAGCGGCTTGCCGTTGGGCGAGAAGGGCGCCACGAAGACCCGCATGTCGAGCCGCGAGAGCAGCTCGACGACGTCCATCACCAGCCGTGCCTCGAAGTGGCTGGTGAAGGCGTCCTGGACGAGCACCACGCTGCGCGCCTTCTGGGCCTCGGTGAGCAGGCCGAGCGAGGTGGGGGTGGCCGGTGCCACGCCCCAGGCGGCGAGTTGCTTTCTCAGGCTCGCCCGGGAGAGCCGGGGGCTGTCGACCAGGCCGACGGGGCCGGCCAGCAGGCGGTCGACCAGGCGGTTGCCCAGGGCGGCGTTGTAGAGCGGGGCGACCCGGGAGAGGGCGGGCAGCAGGAACTCC
>JAWWBV010000539.1:0-2337 GCA_033720795.1 Halomonas sp.
GCCATCGAGCCAGCCCCTAACAAGAAGGAAGCTACGCCATGACCTCACCGACCCGAGGGGACTATCCGCGTGACCTGATCGGCTATGGCCGCACGCCGCCCGAGGCAAAGTGGCCCGGCAAGGCGCGCATCGCCGTGCAGTTCGTGCTCAACTACGAGGAGGGCGGCGAGAACTGTGTGCTCCACGGCGACAAGGGCTCCGAGCAGTTCCTCTCCGAGATCATCGGGGCCGACTCCTATCCCGATCGCCACCTGAGCATGGAGTCGATCTACGAGTACGGCTCCCGGGCCGGTGTGTGGCGGATCCTGCGCGAGTTCGAGCGTCGCGGCCTGCCGCTGACGGTGTTTGGCGTGGCCATGGCGCTGGAGCGCCACCCCGAGGTGGCCCACGCCTTCAAGGAGCTGGGTCACGAGATCGCCTGCCACGGCTATCGCTGGATCCACTACCAGAACGTCCCGGAAGAGCTCGAGCGCGAGCACATGCGCAAGGCGATCGAGATCTTCCAGTCGCTCTACGGCGAGAAGCCGCTGGGCTGGTACACCGGCCGCGACAGCCCCAACACGCGCCGGCTGGTGCTCGACGAGGGCAACTTCCTCTACGACAGCGACTACTATGGCGACGACCTGCCGTTCTGGACCCGCGAGGCGGACAGCCAGGGTCGCGAGCAGTCACATCTGGTGGTGCCCTATACCCTGGACACCAACGACATGCGCTTCGCCGCGCCCCAGGGCTTCAACACCGCGGATCACTTCTTCACCTACCTGCGGGATGCCTTCGACGTGCTCTACGCGGAAGGCGAGGACACCCCGAAGATGCTCTCCGTGGGCATGCACTGCCGGCTGCTCGGCCGTCCGGGCCGCTTCCGCGCCCTGCAGCGCTTCCTCGACCATATCGAGGCCCACGATCGCGTCTGGGTCACCCGTCGCGTGGACATCGCCCGCCACTGGGCCGATCACCACCCGGCGCCCTGATCCGACGCCACCCTTCGAGCCGGGGCGGTCGGTGCGCCGTCCGCCCCGCCCCGCATTCTTCAGGAGCCGTCATGCTTGAACTCGAGGCCCAGCCCCTCACCCCGGAGGCCTTCGCGCCCTTCGGCGAGGTGATCGATACCCGCACCTCCGACTACTTCCACATCAACGCCGGCCGCACCCGGCGCTACCACGACCTGGCCCGGGTCGAGACCCTCGGCGAGCAGGCCCGCGCGCTGATCAGCATCTTCGTCAGCCAGCCGGTCGAGCTGCCCCTCGAGCTGCCCTTCCTCGAGCGTCATCCCCAGGGCAGCCAGGCCTTCGTGCCGATGCACGAGGAGCGCTTCATCGTGGTGGTGGCGCCGCCCGGCGAGGCGATCGCGCCGAGTGACGTGCGCGCCTTCGTCACCGACGGCCGCCAGGGCGTCAACTACCGCGCCGGCACCTGGCACGCCATCCAGTCGGTGCTCGAGCGCGAGGGCGAGTTCCTGGTCGTGGACCGCGGCGGCGAGGGCAACAACTGCGACGAGTACCCCATCGACATCCGCGTGACCCTGCCGCAAGGCGCGGTCGTCGCGCCGACCCACAGCGAACAGGAGTCCACCTCATGAGTCAGCCGCGTCAGTACTACGCCCCCCAGGGCGGCCACCCGAGCCAGAAGGTGATGACCACCGACCGCGCCATGTTCACCGAGGCCTTCGCGGTGATCCCCAGGGGCGTCTATCGCGACATCGTCACCAGCAAGCTGCCCCACTGGGAGAACACCCGGCTGTGGGTGCTGTCGCGTCCGCTCTCCGGCTTCGCCGAGACCTTCTCCCAGTACATCATGGAGGTCTCCCCGGGCGGCGGCAGCGAGCGCCCGGAGACCGACGCCGGCGCCGAGGGCGTGCTGTTCGTGGTCGAGGGCGAGATGACGCTGACCATCGAGGGCGAAAAGCATCGCATGGTGCCCGGCGGCTACGCCTTCCTGCCGCCCGGCTGCGACTGGCAGCTGCGCAACGAGGCCGACGCCCCGGTGCGCTTCCACTGGATCCGCAAGGCCTATGAAGTCGTCGACGGCATCGACGTGCCCGAGGCCTTCGTCGTCAACGAGAACGACATCGCGCCCACGGTGATGCCGGACTGCAACGAGGTGTGGGCGACCACCCGCTTCGTCGACCCGGACGACCTGCGCCACGACATGCACGTGACCATCGTCACCTTCCAGCCCGGCGGCGTGATTCCCTTCGACGAGACCCACGTCATGGAGCACGGCCTCTACGTGCTCGAGGGCAAGGCGGTCTACCACCTCAACCAGCAGTGCGTCGAGGTCGAGGCCAGCGACTACATGTGGCTGCGCGCCTTCTGCCCGCAGGCCTGCTATGCGGGC
>JAWWBV010000540.1:0-2326 GCA_033720795.1 Halomonas sp.
CCGAACAGCGCCTCGGCCTCGGGGCCGAAGCTCTCCACCAGCGCCGAGCGCTCGCCCAGGCGCCCCTCCAGGGCGGCGGCGATCACCGCCGGCTGCTCGTGGATCTCCTTGAGCATGAAGTGGCGATAGTCGCCCTTGCTGGCCGCCCCGTCGCCGTGCTCGAAGGTCTGCACCTCCCGCTCGACCACGTACCCGTCGGCATCGACCACCTCGATCACGCCGCCCCGGGAGAGGCGCACCGCATCGCCCTCCTGCAGGTAGAGGAAGCGGTCGGTGACCTGCAGCAGCGCCAGCGGGTCGGAGGCGAGGAAGGCCTCGTCGATGCCCACGCCCACCACCAGGGGGCTGCCCTTGCGGGCGCCGATGATCACGTCGGGCTCGTCGGCATGGATCACGCCCAGGGCGTAGGCCCCGTCGAGATGGGCCAGCACCCCCTGCACCGCGGCGAGCAGGTCGCCCTCGCGGCGGCTCTCGCGCTCCAGCAGGTGGGCGATCACCTCGGTATCGGTCTCGGAGGTGAAGGCGTAGCCCTCGGCCTCGAGTTCCCGGCGCAGGGCCTCGTGGTTCTCGATGATGCCGTTGTGCACCACCGCCAGGCGCTCGCCGGACTGGTGGGGGTGGGCGTTCGCCTCGCTGGGGCGGCCGTGGGTCGCCCAGCGGGTATGGGCGATGCCACTGCGCCCCGGCAGCGGCTCGGCGGCGAGCCGCTCCTCCAGGGCGGCCACCTTGCCCAGCGCGCGCTGGCGCTGCAGGCGCCCCTCGGGGGAGCGCACCGTCATCCCGGCCGAGTCATAGCCGCGGTACTCCAGGCGCTTCAGGCCCTCCAGCAGGATGCCCTGGACGTTGCGCTCGGCAACGGCACCGACGATTCCACACATTTTATCTCTCCTCAGGGTTCCTGACGCTTGGTCGGCCGCGGCCAGTCGGGCTTGCTGATCTGGCGGCCGCGGGTGACCGCCAGGGCGTTGTCCGGCACGTCCTTGGCGATGGTCGAGCCGGCCCCCACGGTAGCGCCCCGGCCGACGCTCACCGGCGCCACCAGGGCGGTGTTGGAGCCGATGAAGGCGCCGTCGTCGATCTCGGTACGGTGCTTGTTGGCGCCATCGTAGTTGCAGGTGATGGTGCCGGCGCCGACGTTGACGTCGCGTCCCAGCCGGGCGTCGCCGACATAGCTCAGGTGGTTGATCTTGCTGCCCTCGCCCACCTCGGCGTTCTTGGTCTCGACGAAGTTGCCGACCTTGGCGCCGACCGCCAGGCGCGAGCCGGGGCGCAGCCGGGCGAAGGGCCCGACGCGGTTGTGGCCGGCCACCACGGCGCCCTCGAGGACACTGTGGGCCTCGATCACCGACTCGGCGCCGACGTGACTGTCGCGGATCACGCAGTGGGGGCCGATGCGCACCCCCTCGCCGAGCTCGACGTCGCCCTCGAAGACGCAGCCCACGTCGATCTCGACGTCGTGGCCGCAGGTCAGGCGACCGCGGACGTCGAGCCGCGCCGGGTCGGCGAGCGCCACGCCCTGCTCCATCAGCCGCTCGGCGATGTCATGCTGGAGGGCCCGCTCCAGGCGGGCCATCTGGGCGCGGTTGTTGACGCCCTCGACCTCCTGGGGACGTGCCGGCTGGGCGGTGGCGATGCTCACGCCCTCGGCGGCGGCCATGGCGATGACGTCGGTGAGGTAATACTCGCCCTGGGCGTTATCGGCGGAGAGGCTCGGCAGCCAGCGTCGCAGCTGGGTAGCGGTCATCGCCATGATGCCGGTGTTGCATTCGCGCACGGCCCGCTCGGCCTCGGAGGCATCCTTGTGCTCGACGATCGCCACCACCTCGCCGGCCTCGTCGCGCAGGATGCGCCCGTAGCCGGTCGGATCCTCCAGGGTGACGGTGAGCAGGCCCAGGTGCCGCTCGTCGACGTGCGCCAGCAGTTCCACCAGCGTCTCGCGGCGGATCAACGGCACGTCGCCGTAGAGCACCAGCACCTTGCCCTCGCCGAGGCCGTCCAGGGCCTGGGCCACGGCATGGCCGGTGCCCTTCTGCTCGGCCTGGAGGGCGAAGCGCAGGCGGCTCTCGGTGGGGACCTCGGCCAGGGCCTCGCGCACGTGCTCGGCGCCGTGGCCGACCACCACGTGGGTACGCTCGGCCGCGAGCCCCTCGGCGGTGTCGAGCACGTGCTGCACCATCGGCTTGCCGGCCAGGCGGTGCAGCACCTTGGGCAGGGACGAGCGCATCCGGGTCCCCTGCCCGGCTGCCAGTATCACCACGTCGAGCGTCATCATGACTCCTTGTCCACGTTCATCTGTTGGGTTCTATTCTAGGGGGCGGGCGGGCGC
>JAWWBV010000541.1:0-2317 GCA_033720795.1 Halomonas sp.
CCAGCAGCTCGCGCAGGGTCGGCCGTTCGGTCTCGATGATGCGCAGGATGGTGGCGTAGCGCCCCTGGGGGCCGCGGAACTCGGCGAGCGGCGGCAGCGGCGGCACCGGCGCGTCCAGCTCCCAGTCGCTGCAGTCCTGCTCGATGAAGAGCCCAAGCTGGCGCAGCGAGGCCGCCACCGGCAGGCACTCGTCCAGCTCGCGCTGCTTGGCCCTCGCCTCCGCCATGGTGGAGCCAACGTAGGTGACGAGCCCCGGCAGGATGGGCACCGGCGCGGTGCGCCCGGCCGCTTCCACCCGTGACTTGATGTCCCGGTAGTAGCCCTGGGCGGTCGGGAGGTCGTAGGCGACCGCGTAGATCGCCTCGGCGTAGCGCGCCGCCAGGTCGCGCCCCTGGGAGGAGGCGCCCGCCTGCACCAGCACCGGGTGGCCCTGGGGCGGGCGCGGCAGGTTCAGGGGCCCATCCACCAGGAAGTGCGCGCCGTGGTGGTCGATCCGGCGCACCTTCTCCGGGTCGGCGTAGCGGCCCCGGCGATCGCGTTCGATGGCGTCGTCGGCCCAGCTGTCCCACAGCGCCAGCACCGTCTGCACGAACTCCTCGGCCCGCGCGTAGCGCTCGGCATGCGGGGGCATGGCTTGATAGCCGTGGTTGCGCGCCTCGCTGTCGAACATCGAGGTCACCACGTTCCAGCCCACGCGCCCGCCGGAGATGTGATCCAGCGAGCCTACCAGCCGGGCCGCATGGAAGGGGGTATAGAAGGTGCTCGAGAGCGTGCTGATCAGCCCGATGTGCCGGGTGGCCCGGCTCATGGCGGAGAGCGCGGTCAGCGGTTCGAGGTGCCAGTTGAAGCCGTCTTCCACGCTGCCGGCGCTCATGCCGTCGGCGAAGAACACCGCATCCAGCTTGCCGCGCTCGGCGGTGCGGGCCAGCGACTCGTAGTAGGCGATGTCGCCGAGCCGCTCGGCGCTGGAGTCGGGGTGCCGCCAGGCCGCGCGGTGGTGGCCGGCGCCCATCACGAACAGGTTGAGGTGCAGTTTCTCGTCGGGGCGACGCGGCGTCATCATCCTTTCACCAGCCCGCCGTCGACGATCAGGTTCTGGCCGGTGACCGCCCTCGCCCAGGGCGAGGCGAAGAACAGCGCCGCGTCGGCGAACTCCGCCGGCGTGGTCACCCGGCGCAGCGGGGTGTTCTGGGCGATCAGCTCGAAGACCGCCTCCGGGGTCGCGCTGGACGCATCGGTGGTACGCAGCAGCCCGCCGGAGATCATGTTCACGGTAATGTTGTCGGGCCCCAGGTCGTTGGCGAGGGTGCGGGTCAGCGAGAGCAGCGCGGCCTTGCCGGCGGTATAGTCGTGATAGGGCACGACGGGATTCTGGAAGAGGTTGGTGCCGACGTTGATGATCCGCCCGCCGCCCTGCTCGCGCATGCCGGAAAGCGCCGCCTGGATGGTGTTCAGCGCGCCCCGGTTGACGCCCTCGAGCTGCTGCTGGAGGTGTGCCCAATCAAGGGTGTCGGCGTCGGGCCGCGCGTCGCCGTTGAAGGTGAAGTCGGGCAGGGCGTTGTTGACCACGGTGGTGATCGGGGCGCCGAAGTGGGCGCGCGCCTGCTCGAAGAGCACCTTCACCGCCTCGGGCTCGCGCACGTCAGCCTGGACGGCCAGGGCGCGCTGCGGCGCGTCCTTCGCCAGCGCCTCGGCGGCCTCGCGGCTCTGGTAGTAGTTGACCACCACGCGGGCGCCCTGGTCGAGGAAGGCCCGGGTCAGGCGGGCGCCGAGACCGCGAGCGCCTCCGGTCACGAGCACGACCTGCTGGTCGAGGGGGAGAGAGGAAACGGCCATGAGGACTCCTTGGTGCGCGGCAAAGGGCGCCGCACTGGAGCCGGCCGACATCCCTTCGCCAGTGTGAACTGGATCAGGTTCGACGGGTATCATCTCAGCGGCCGTGGCCGCACCCCGTGTCTCGGGCCACCATAGCGCATTCAGTCAGGCAGCAACAGCCGAGCCCGCTTCACAGGCACCGAGCGACACTGCAGGAGACAGTAGATCTTAGGGGGAACACGCTTGGCCGGGCTGGCGCTCCAGCTCGTGACACGAGCCTTGGCCTGACCGGAGAAGTACTGGAGTCTTATGGAGCGGGAAACGAGATTCGAACTCGCGACCCTCGCCTTGGCAAGGCGATGCTCTACCACTGAGCTATTCCCGCTGATCTGGAGGGCGTGCTTGTGAGAAGTGGCGTCCCATAGGGGGTTCGAACCCCTGTTACCGCCGTGAAAGGGCGGTGTCCTAGGCCACTAGACGAATGGGACGCATGGAGCGGGAA
>JAWWBV010000542.1:0-2313 GCA_033720795.1 Halomonas sp.
ATGGTGATCAGGGCCAGCCACTGGCCCCAGCCGGTCCAGGCGGACGAAGGGCGGTGAACGGCGGCGGTCCGGGAGGCGGCACTTTGCGGCTGAGTCATCGGAACCTCGCTGAGTGGATGGGAACCGCATGGACTCGAGGCCGGTGGAGGGAGTTCCGGGTCGCGATTCGGCAACAGGCGCGGGGGTTGAGTGTCGCCGGAGCGCCACGGTGAAGGAGGGCAGGCGATGGTGATCGGACTGCTGCAGTGCGATGACGTGGCGCCCGAGCTGCGCGAGGCCCACGGCAACTATCCCGCGATGTTCGAGGCGCTCTTCCAGCGCGTCGACCCGACCCTCGCGTTTCGCGTCTGGCGCTGTCTCGACGGCGAGATCCCCGACGATCCCGAGGCGGTGGACGCCTGGCTGACCACGGGGTCGAAGTTCGGGGTCAATGACGGCCTGCCCTGGATCGCCGCGCTGGAGGCCTTCGTGCGCGATCTGTGGGCCGCGGGCAAGCCGCTGGTGGGCATCTGTTTCGGCCACCAGCTGATGGCCAGGGCGCTGGGCGGCGAGGTGGCGAAGAGCGGCAGGGGCTGGGGCGTGGGCCTGTCGTCCAACCGGCTCACCCAGCGCGCCGACTGGATGACGCCCTGGCAGCCGGGACTCGACCTGCTGGTGAGCCACCAGGACCAGGTGGAGCGGTTGCCGGAGGGCGCCCGGGTGCTGGGCGGCAGCGACTTCTGCCCGGCCTACCTGATGCAGGTCGGCGAGCACTTCCTCGGCGTGCAGGGCCATCCCGAGTTCACCAAGGCCTACTCCCGGGACCTGATGGCCCTGCGTGCCGAGCTGATCGGCCACGATCGGGTGCGCCAGGGCGAGGCGTCACTCTCGGCCGCGGTGGACGCTACCCTGATGGTGCGCTGGATCCTGGCCTTCGTGCGCCGGGCCATGGCGATGCACCGGTGATGCCCTGGCCGACGGCCGGGAGGTGGGCAGCAGCGACCGGCTCCCGCGTGCCCGATCGAACACACTGGCCAAACACACGACCGGGGCCCCTGGGGCCCCGGTCGCTTGCTGACGGTCGATCCGGGCGAGAATGGCTGGAGCGCCTCATGACGCCGCAGCGACCCGCCCGTCGCCGCTCGGATCACTCCGCGCCGAAGTAGGTCGCGTGGATCTCGTCATAGGTGCCGTCGGCCTTGAGCGTGGCCAGCGCCTCGTTGAAGGCCTCGGCCAGCTCCTTGTCACGCTGGCGGAAGGCGATGCCGAAGCCCTCGCCGAAGTACTCCTTGGGCTCGGTGATCTTCTCGCCGACCACCTTGTAGTCGCCGGCGCCGCTGTCGAGAAGGGTGGACTTGCCGATCGGGAAGTCGAGGAACACCGCATCGAGGCGCCCGGAGTCCATGTCCAGCACCATGTCGTCGGCGGTGGCGTAGCGGTTCACGTCGGCCACGTCGCCGTACATGTCGGTGACGTAGTTGTCCTGCAGGGTGCCGCGCTGCACGCCGAGGGTCAGGCCCTTGAGGGTCTCCTCGGACGGGGTGCCGATCTCGACGTCGGCGGGAGCGAACCAGGCCGAGGGCGGGGTGATGTAGGGGTCGGAGAACAGCACCTGCTCGCGACGCTGCTCGTTGATGGTCATGGAGGACATGATGGCGTCGTACTTGCGCGCCTGCAGGCCGGGGATGATGCCGTCCCAGCCCTGCACGACCCACTCGCACTGGATGCCGATCTCGGCACACAGGGCGTTGCCCAGGTCGATGTCGAAGCCGGTCAGCTCGCCCTCGGGGGTGCGGAACTCCATGGGCTCGTAGGGGACGTCGACGCCGATGCGGATGTCGCGGACCTCGGCGCTGGCGCTGCCGGCAACCAGGGCGGCGCCGATGACGCCGAGGCTCAGGATCTTGTGTAGCTTCATGGGTGTCTTCCCGTGTTGTTGGTGGTTTCACCTCGTGGGTGATGACGCGACCACGATAGCGGATGCCCGGGCCCGTCGGAAGGGGGAGCCGGTCGCTTTCAAACGCCGGTTCCCAACGCTTGTTTTACGCTCCCTCTCGTCGCCTGTCAGCCGCTGGCCGGCTTGAGGTGCGCCAGCAGCCGCCTTTCCAGGTAGCGGAACAGGTAGAGGATCGCGAAGGTGAGGCAGAGGTAGATCGCCGCCACGAACAGGAAGGCATCGAAGGGCGCATAGAAGCGCGCATAGACGAAGCGTGCCGCGCCGGTGAGGTCCATGATGGTGACCACGCTGGCGATGGCGCTGGCGTGGAGCATGAAGATCACCTCGTTGCCGTAGGCCGGCAGCGCCCGGCGGAAGGCGCTGGGCAGCACGATGCG
>JAWWBV010000543.1:0-2310 GCA_033720795.1 Halomonas sp.
CGACCCGGTGCAGGTCCTCGTCCTCGATCCAGTAGTGCAGCGGGTCCTCGAAGCGGCGCACCACGCCCTGCGTCGCCACGCGGGTGTCGTCGTGGGCCGCGGGCCGGGTCGCCAGCACCGGCAGCGGCACCTCGGCGACGCCCGCCCCGTCGCGGCAGCCCGCGAGCGACAGGACGACGAACAGCAGCGCCAGGCCGGTGCCCGCGCATGGTCGTGGAGCGTTCATCAACATTTCCTTCTTGAGTGGCCGACGGCGCCCCGCCCTTTCCCGCCACCGGACCACGGGGTAGGGTGAGACCAGCCCGCAGCGCTGCCGGGCGTGAACCGCCACGATAATCCGAGACCCCCGATGTCGCCAATCCGTCTCCTGCGTCACCGCCGCCTCGCTCGCCTCGCCCGGCCGGCCGGGCTCGCCGTCGCCCTGGCCCTGCCCTGTGCCGCCGCCCTCGCCGCCCCACCCGAGGCCTCCCGTGACGTCCAGGTGTGCCCCCCGCCCGGCCAGTGGGTGACCGATGACGGGGAGCGGCGCTCCACCGCGGCGCTGATGCCCGAGCTCGCCGAGCGCCGGGTGCTGCTGCTCGGCGAGCAGCATGACCGGCTCGATCACCACCGCTGGCAGCTCCATACCCTGGCCGCCCTGCATGCCCATCGCCCGTCGCTGATGATCGGCCTGGAGATGCTGCCCCGGGAGGCGCAGCCGGCGCTGGACGCCTGGATCGCCGGCGAGCTCGACGAGGCGACATTTCTCGCAGAGAGCGACTGGCAGCGGGCCTGGGGCTTCGATCCCGCGCTCTACCTGCCGATCCTGCACTTCGCGCGGATGCAGCGGATCCCGCTGGTGGCCCTCAACGTCGCCCCCGCCCTGCGCGGACGCCTGGCCACAGAAGGCTGGGCGGCCGTGCCGGCGGAGGCGCGCTTCGGCATCACCCCGCCGGCGCCGGCCGCGCCCGCCTATCGAGAGCGCCTCGCGGCGATCTTCGAGCAGCACATCGAGCGCGACGACGACCCCGCCGCTCTCGAGCGCTTCATCGCCGCCCAGCTGGTCTGGGACCGCGCCATGGCCGCCGCGCTGGCAAAGGCCTCACGCCCCGACACCCTGGTGGTGGGGCTGATGGGCCAGGGCCACCTCGCCGGCGGCGACGGCGTGCCGGCCCAGCTCGACGACCTGGGCCTCACCGATCACCGGAGCCTGCTGCCCTGGACGCCGGGCGACGACTGCGCCACGCCGACGGAGCACGCCGACGCGCGCTACGTGCTGGGCGACGAGTCCGCCTTCCAGCCCGCCGCCCCGCTGCGCCTCGGCGTGCTGCTCGAGGACCATCCGGACGGCGTGCGTATCCTGAGTGTCGACGAAGAGAGCGTGGCCGAGCAGGCGGGTCTGGCGGCGGGCGACGTGATCCTCACCGCCGCCGGCGTCGATCTCGACTCCCCCACCGACCTCAGCGCCATCCTGCGCCGCCAGGCGCCGGGCACCCTGCTGCCGCTGGAGGTCCGGCGTGACGACGTCACCCGGGAATGGCTGGCGCGCTTTCCCCCGCTCAGCTGAGCGGGCGGTCGAGTCCTCTCTCGCCACCCCGGGCCGGCGAGCGCCGGGAATGACTGGAACGACCGCGTCGCAGCAACGGTGTCGCCGACGGACTATGCTGAGGAGATGGACTGCACCATCCACCCACAGGGAGGCCACCACTGTCGACCCCGGCCCGAGCGGCCGAAGGAGGAAGTGTCATGAGCATGCCCATGACGATCCGAGAGTATCTCCGCGCCTGTGACATCGACTTCGAGGAAGTCCCCCACCCCCGCGAGGTGAGCAGCAGCCGCATCGCCGAACGGGCCCACGTCGCCGGCGACCAGATGGCCAAGGCCGTCATGTTGAAGGGCGACGCCGGCTATCGGCTGGCGGTGCTGCCGAGCACCTGCGATGCCGATCTCGATCGCCTCGCGGCGCTCTTCCACGAGAAGGTCGAGCTGGCCTCGGAGCCACAGATCGCCGAGGCGTTCACCGACTGCGACCCCGGCGCCACCACCCCGGTGGGCCAGGCCTACGGCCTGAAGGTCTACATCGACGACATGCTGCGCCACCAGCCCGACATCTACTTCGAGGCCGGCGACCACCGGACCCTGGTGCACATGAGCGGCCATGAGTTCGATCGCCTGATGACCGACAGCCCTCACGGCCACTTCAGCCGGCATCACTGAGCCACCGCTCCCCCTGCCGACCGGGCCCCCCACCCCCCGGCGCGGGGGGGGGGGCGCGCCCCGTTAGCCCCCGGGCCCCCCCCCCGGGGCCCCCCGCCGCGCCCCCACCCCACA
>JAWWBV010000544.1:0-2300 GCA_033720795.1 Halomonas sp.
AGGTCCGCGAGGCCAGCGAGGAAGAGGTCGAGCACGGTCACGTGCACGGTGAAGGTGGTCACGAGCACTGATCGCATCGCCGACAGCATGCCCCGCCAGACGGCGAATCCGGCATGACACGACGCGAAGGGGCAGCCATGGGCTGCCCCTTCGTCGTTTCGGATCGACCGCAAGCGGTTCGATCGGATGCGATTCCCCCAGAAGAGTCTCGGCGGCGTCCGTCCGGCTCTGCCCTCGCCACGTCAGCGCGTGGCCTGCTGCCCGGCCTGGGCCGCCTTCCTCTCCTGCGCCTCGAAGGCCCGCAGGGTCCGATAGCCGCCCCACAGCCGAGTGGCGGTGGTCAGCAGGCAGGCCATGCCGAACAGCGTGGCGAGCAGCGCGAAGTGGTCGGGGAAGAGGCAGAACAGCACGAAGGCCAGCACGGTCTCGGTGCCCTCGGTCAGACCGTGCAGGTAGTAGAAGGCCTTCTGCTGGAAACGCGGCCGCTCCAGGCCGTGGCGGGTGGCCATGATGGCGAAGGCCAGGAAGGAGGTCCCCGTCCCGATGAAGGCGAACAGCAGGAAGGCCGCGGCCAGGGCATGGGCCGCCGGGTCGGCCAGGGCGAAGCCGAGTACCACCGCCGCGTAGAAGACGAAGTCCAGGCCGATGTCGAGGAAGCCCCCGGCATCGCTGCCCCGGCCCAGGAGCCGGGCCAGCGCCCCATCGAGCCCATCGCCCAGCCGGTTGAGCAGGATCGCGGCCAGCGCCGGCAGGTACGCCTCCATGGCCAGCAGGGGCAGCGCCAGCATGCCGACCAGGAAGGCCAGCACCGTCACCTGGTCGGGGCGCACCCGCCACCTCGCGAGGCCCCGCGCCAGTCGCGTCAGCGGCGCCTGGGTGAGGGGCATGGTCCAGCGATCGAACATTACTGCCCCCCTTTCCCGGTCGCTCGTTCGGCCTCTTGATCCGCGGTCTGCCCGGCCACTGGCACAGCGGAGCTCTCGACCAACGGGCCGCGCCGCCAGGCGAAGTAGCGCGACAGCCAGCCCAGCACGCGCTCCGGCTTGTGGGCATTCTTCCACACCCCCGCCGTCGCCTTGACCGCCTCGCTGTGGGTCGGATAGGGGTGGATGGTGCCCAGCAGCTTGTTGAGCCCGATGCCGTGAGTCATCGCCAGGGTGAACTCGGCCAGCATCTCTCCCGCCCCCGGGCCGACGATGGTCGCGCCCAGCAGGCGATCACGACCGGGCACGGTCAGCACCTTGACGAAGCCCTCGGTACGGCCCTCGGCGATGGCACGATCCAGTTCGCTCAGGGCGTAGCGGGTCACCTCGACCGCCACGCCCTGTCGCTTTGCCTCGCGCTCGTTGAGGCCGACCCGCGCCACCTCGGGGTCGGTGAAGGTGACCGCCGGAAGGGCCCGGTAGCTCACGCGAAAGCGCTTGAGTTCGCCGAACAGCGCATTGACCGCGGCATGCCAGGCCTGGTGGGCGCTGGCATGGGTCAGCTGGTAGGGGCCGGCCACGTCGCCACAGGCCCAGACGTTGGGCAGCACGCTCTGCAGCGTCTCGTCCACGGCCAGGGTGCCGTCGCCGCGGGTCTCGACGCCCAGCGCCTCGAGGCCCAGCCCCTCGACGTTGGCCTGGCGCCCCACCGCCACCAGCAGGTGGCTGAAGGGCAGGCGCTCGAGGTGCGCCTCGCCGTGCTCGTCGCTCTGCTCGATCTCCAGCACGTGCCCGCCGTGATCGCCGGCGAGCACCCGCCGCGCCCGGGTGCCGAGGCGCACCGCGACGCCCTCCTCGGCGAGCCGCGCCTCGACCTCGCCGGCCACGTCGCGATCTTCCCGGGGCAGCAGCTGCTCGCCCATCTCCACCAGCGACACCCGGCTGCCCAGCCGGGCGAAGCTCTGGCCGAGCTCGCAGCCGATCGGACCGCCGCCCAGCACCACCAGCCGCTCGGGCAGCGTCTCGAGCTGCCAGAGGTTATCCGAGGTGAGCACCTCGATGGTCTCCAGGCCGGGCAGCGGCGGCACCCGCGGGCGCGCCCCGCTGGCGATGATCACGTGGCGGGTGGTGATCACCCGCTCCGTCTCGCCCTGGCGGATCCGCACCCGCCAGGGGTCCTCGAGGACGGCGTCGCCTTCGATCACCTCGACGCCCAGCCCCTCGTAGCGCTCGCGGCTGTCGTGGGGCCCCACCTCGCGGATGGCCCGGTGCACATGGCCCATCACCGCCGTGAAATCCACTTCGGGCTCGCCAGCGGTGACGCCGAAGCGCGGCGCCTCGCGGATCTCGCTTACGAGGCGTGCGGCGCGGATGAGG
>JAWWBV010000545.1:0-2298 GCA_033720795.1 Halomonas sp.
CATCGGGTTCTACTACTTCCTGAAGGTCAAGAGCTCGGATGACTACCTGATCGCGGGCTGGAACATGGGGTTCTGGAAGATCGTCGGGACCCATATCAGCACCAACTGCGGCGCGGCGGTGTTCATCGGCTGGATCGGTATGGGCTTCACCGTCGGCATGTCGGGCTACTTCAAGTTCGCCGCCCCGGCCCTGCTGACCAGCATGCTGCTGATCATCGTCTTCAGCGCGCCCCTGAGGCGCCAGCGCCTCTACACCCTGGCGGACCTGTTCAGCGAGCGCTTCGGTGCCCGGGTCGGGCTGATGCCGTCGGTGTTCTCCGCCTTCGTCTACTCGGTGCCGACCACGGCCCTGCAGATCGTGGGCATGAGCACCATCTTCCATATCGTCTTCGGCATGGGCGTCGAGGTGGGCATCGTGCTCTCCTTCGCGCTGATCCTCGGCTTCACGATTCTCGGCGGCCTGGTGGCGACCATCGTCACCGATGCCCTGCAGAGCGTGATCGTGGTGCTCGGCATCGTGATCCTGGCGCTGGTGGTGGTGAACTTCGGCGGCGGCGTGGCCTCGATCATCGCCAGCACCCCGGCGACCTACATCAGCCCGACGGGCGCCGGCGGGCTCGCCGACGTGCTGACCTTCGCGCTGACCGTGGCGCCGTTCTACCTGGTCTGGCAGTCGACCTGGCAGCGCATCTTCGCCTCGAAGGACGAGCGGGTCGCGGTGCGGGCCGGGGTCACGGCCTACGCCTCGCTGCTGGTGCTGACCCTGCTGCCCTTCGGGATCGGCGTGGTGGCCCGGCAGTTCGTGCCGCTCGACATGGATCCCAACCTGATCTTCTCCTACGTGACCGTCGAGCTGCTGCATCCGGCGGTGGGGGGCATCGTGGTCGTCGGCCTGCTCTCCGCGCTGATGACCGGGGCCGACTCCTTCATCCTCCAGGGGGCCTCCAACATCTCCCAGGACATCTACGCGCGGATGATCAACCCGGCCGCCGACAACGACCAGAAGATGCGGGTCGCCCGGCTGAGCGTGGTGCTGATCTCGCTGGCCGCCCTGGGCGTGGCCTACCTGATGACCGATATCATCTCGCTTTACCAGTGGGCGCTGCGGCTGTCGGCGACGACCCTGGTGATCCCCTTCCTGGCGATCATGTTCTGGCGCCGTGCCACCGGCGGGGCGGTACTGGCGGGTATGCTGCTGGCCTGCGCCACCACCCTGATCTGGCCGCTCTTCGAGACCGGCGTCGACCAGGTGTTCGCCGGCTTCTTCGTCTCGCTGCTGGTCACGGTGGGCGGCAGCCTGCTCACCACCCACTCGGGCGAGGAGAACGTCGCCGCCGTCTTCTGGGATGACCTGCCGTCTGCCTCGACCCGCCATGGGGACGTCGCCGCCGCCGCCCCGGTCCTGCCCGCCACTGCCAAGGAGCAGCTGCCATGATCCAGGTCTATGAGGCTCGCAAGATCATCACCATGAACCCCTCCCAGCCCGAGGCCTCCCACATCGCGGTCAAGGAGGGCCGCATCCTGGCGGTAGGGGACCTCTCGGCGATGCAGGCGTTAGGCGAGATCCGGGTCGACCGGCGTTTCGCCGATCGCTGCCTGATGCCGGGCTTCGTCGAGGGGCACAGTCACGCCCTGGAAGGCACCATGTGGGAGTACCCCTACCTGGGGTATTTCCCGCGCCGTGACCCGGAAGGACGGCACTGGGCGGGCGCCCAGAGCCTCGCGGCGGTCCAGGCGCTGCTGGGCGAGCAGGCCGCGCGGCTGCCGCCGGGCCGGCCGCTGATCGCCTGGGGCTTCGATCCGGTCTACTTCGAGGGCGCCAGGCTCGATCGCCGCCTGCTGGACGAGGCGGTCAGCGATCGGCCGCTGGTGATCCTGCATGCCAGCCTGCACGTGATGACCGTGAATTCCGCGATGCTGGAGCTGGCGGGGCTCCACCGGCACGCCGGGATCGAGGGCATCATGGTCGGCGACGATGGCCGACCCAATGGCGAACTCCAGGAGATGGCCGCCATGCACGCCATCTTCGAGACCCTGGGCATGAACCTCTTCGAGACGGTCGGATCACCGACGACGCTCTGGCGGTATGGTCGGGTCGCCCGCAATGCCGGGGTGACCACCATCACCGACCTCTACAATCCGCTGACCGACGAGGGTATCGCCGCGCTCCAGGACGTCACCGCCGACGAGGACTACCCCGTGCGCCTGGTGCCGGCCATGGCGGCGCTGGCCTGGTCGGTGGAGGAGGGGATCGAGCGCCTGCAGGGCTGCCTCGAGCAGGGCAACGACAAGCTGCAC
>JAWWBV010000546.1:0-2290 GCA_033720795.1 Halomonas sp.
GTCGCCGGTGTGGAACCAGCCCTGGTCGTCGATCGAGCGCGCGGTCTCGTCGTCGCGGCGCCAGTAGCCCTTCATCACCTGGGGACCGCGCACGCAGAGCTCCCCGGCGGTATCGAAGGGGGCGTCCCGGCCGTCGGCGTCCAGCACCTTCACCTCGGTACCGGCCACCGGCTTGCCGATGGTGCCCAGCTGGATGGCGTCCACGGGGTTGAAGCTGACGATGGGCGAGGTCTCGGTCAGGCCGTAGCCCTCGGCCACCTGGCAGCCGGTGACCTCCTCCCAGCGACGCGCCGAGGCGCGGGTCAGGGCCATGCCGCCGGAGATGGTCAGGTGCAGCCGCGAGAAGTCGAGCCCGCGAAAGTCCTCGCGGTTGCACAGCGCGTTGAACAGGGTGTTGAGGCCGATGAAGCCGGTGAAGCGCACCTGCTTGAGCGTCTTGACGAAGCCGTCGAGGTCGCGGGGATTGGGGATCAGCACCGAGTGGTTGCCGGTCTCCATCATGAACAGGCAGTTCACCGTGAAGGTGTAGATGTGATAGACGGGCAGCGGCGCGATGATGGTCTCCACCCCCTCGCCCAGGGCCGGGCCGATCGCCTGGCGGGCCTGCAGCATGTTGGCCACCAGGTTGCGGTGGGTCAGCATGGCGCCCTTGGCGAGCCCGGTGGTGCCGCCGGTGTACTGCAGGGCGGCGATGTCGTCGGGCGCGCGGCTCACCTCGCGGTGCGACTGGCGGCTGCCCATCGCCAGCGCCCGACGGAAGGGCGTGGCGCCGGGCAGCGAGAAGGCCGGCACCAGCTTCTTGACGTACTTGACCACGCTGTTGATCAGCGGGCGCTTGGGGAAGGGGTGCAGATCGCCGAGCTCGGTCACCACCACCTGCTCGATCTGGGTCTGCTCGATAATGTGCTCGAGCTTGGCGGCCATGTTGGCCAGGATGACGATGGCGCGCACCTCGGCATCCTTGAACTGGTGCGCCATCTCGCGCTCGGTGTAGAGCGGGTTGGTGTTGACCACCACCAGGCCGGCCCGCAGGGCGCCGAACACCGCCACCGGGAACTGCAGCACGTTGGGCAGCTGGATGGCGATGCGATCGCCGGGCTCGAGGTCGGTCTCCTGCTGCAGCCAGGCCGCGAAGTGCCCGGAGAGGCGATCGAGCTCGGCGTAGCTCAACACCCGCCCCATGCAGCTGAAGGCCGGCTTGTCGCCGAAGCGCTCCACCGAGGCGTGAAAGACCTCCATCACCGAGGCGTAGTCGTCGAGTTTCTCGAGGGGCTGGCCGGTCAGGATGGCGGGCGTGGCGTTCTCGCTCATGGGCTGTCTCCATGCGGCGGCCAATGTCGGCATCGGCCTTATTGTTCTCCGCGCGCGGGGTTATCCACACGCGATGTTGTCAGCAGGCACCTTATACCAGCGGCTCGACGGCTGTAAAACGATCGATTGAAACTTACGTTTTATAGCGCGCCTGGATCACGCCACCCTGCCACACCAGCAGCTCGCCCGGCACCATGCGCACCCACTCCTCGTTGTCGGTGAGCGGCTCGGTGGCGATCACCGAGACCACGTCGTCGGGGGTGGTGTGTTCGGCGAAGTTCACCGTCAGCTCGGCATCCGACAGGCTCGC
The DNA here is from genome assembly GCA_033720795.1 of Halomonas sp. Classification (GTDB taxonomy): domain Bacteria; phylum Pseudomonadota; class Gammaproteobacteria; order Pseudomonadales; family Halomonadaceae; genus Halomonas. The sequence goes on from JAWWBV010000546.1 coordinate 1,622, forward strand.
CCGGCCGAAGGGCGCCCGGCGGGTGATGTGCGCCAGCTTGGTGGAGCAGAAGGTGTAAAGATAGTCCCCGTCGGCCAGCAGCAGGTTGAACACCCCCAGGCCGCGCAGCCGCTCGCAGAGCCCGTGCAGCATCGACCAGAGGGCCTCGCGCTGCGCCTCGTCGGCGGGCGGCTCGGGGAAGGCGCCGCGCAGCTCGCCGAGCAGCCAGCAGAAGGCGTGCTCGCTGTCGGTGCTGCCCACCGGGCGGTAGAAGGAGTGCGGCAGGGCCTGCCAGTCGGCCAGCTGGCCGTTGTGCGCATAGCACCAGGGACGCCCCCACATCTCGCGCACGAAGGGGTGGGTGTTGGCCAGGCGCACCTGGCCGACGTTGGCCTGGCGGATATGGCTGATGACGATGTTCGACTTGATGGGGTAGTCGCAGATCAGCCGGGCAATGGGCGAGTGCACCGAGGGGTGGGGATCGCGAAAGTCGCGGTAGCCGCCCTCCTCGTAGAAGGCGATGCCCCAGCCGTCGCGATGCGGCCCGGTCCCGCCGCCCCGGTGCAGGAAGCCGGTGAAGCTGAAGCAGATATCCGTAGGCACATTGGCACTCATGCCCAGAAGCTCACACATGGGGTTCCTCCCGGCGTGGGGGGCGCCGCGACTGGCGGCGCCGAATCAGGACGATGA
>JAWWBV010000547.1:0-2276 GCA_033720795.1 Halomonas sp.
GCTCTCAGCGCGGCCTGCCGGTCTGTCCCCGGCCCTTCGCGCGGATCGCCGAGCGCCTGGGCGCCCCCGAGGACGAGGTGATCGTGCGCCTGGAGCGCCTGCAGGCACTGGGCGTGCTGAGCCGCGTGGGGCCGGTCTTCGACCATGCCCGCGCCGGCGCCAGCCTGCTCGCCGCCGTGGCGGTGCCCGAGACCGAGCGCGATGCCTTCGCAGAGCTCATCAACGCCGCCCCCGGCGTCAACCACAACTATGCACGTGACAGCCTGGCACGTGACACCCTGGCTCGGGAGCCGGGTTACAACCTCTGGTTCGTGATGACCGCCCCCGATGCGTCCGCGCTCGACGCGCGCCTCGATGCCCTCGAGGCGCGCCTGGGCGTGCCGATCCTGCGCCTGCCGATGCTGGAGAGCTTCCATATCGACCTGGCGTTTCCCATTCCCTGGGCCGAACTGGAGCGCCTATGAGCACCGCGACACCGCTATCCTCTGAGGCCACCCGCTCGCTCGACGAGCCGGCAGCCCATCGTCGCCTGCGCGCGCTGCTCGAGCAGGGCCTGCCGCTCACGCCGCGGCCCTGGCAGGCACTGGCCGAGCGGGCCGGTCTCGCCGAGCAGGAGGCGATGGCCTGCGTCAGCCGCTGGCAGGCCGAGGGGTTGATCAAGCGGCTCGGGCTGGTGGTGCGCCACCGTCGCCTCGGCATCGGGGCCAATGCCATGGTGGTGTGGGACGTGCCGGACGAGCGGGTCGCCCTGGTGGGGCGGCGCCTGGCCCGCGAGACCGCCGTGACGCTCTGCTACCGGCGTCCGCGGCGGCTGCCCGACTGGCCCTACAACCTCTTCTGCATGATCCACGGCGCGCGCCGCGAGCGGGTGCTCGAGGAGCTTTCGGCGATCGTCGCGCGGCTCGGCCTCGGGGAGATCCCCCACCGGGCGCTGTTCAGCACCCGCGCCTACCGCCAGTGCGGCGCCCGCTATGCCCGGGAGGAGGACGCATGAGCCTGGCCGAACTGGACGCCGTGGATCGTCGCCTGATCAATCGCCTGCAGGAGGGCCTGCCGCTGGTAACGCGCCCCTATGCGGCGGTTGCCGAGTCGCTGGGTATCGCCGAGGGTGACCTGCTCTATCGGCTGGAGCGCCTGCGCGAGAGCGGCGTGCTCAGCCGCTTCGGCCCCATGTACCACGCCGAGCGCCTGGGCGGCGGCCTGACCCTGGCCGCGCTCGCGGTGCCGGAGCCCGACTTCGAGCGGGTCGTCGAGGTGGTCAACGCCTTCCCCGAGGTCGCCCACAACTACCGCCGCGAGCACCCGCTCAACATGTGGTTCGTGCTCGCCACCGAGACCCCGGCACGCATCGATGAGGTGATCGCGGCCATCGAGGCGGCCACCGGCCTGCCGGTCTTCAACATGCCCAAGGAGGAGGAGTTCCATGTCCGTCTCCACCTGCCGGTCTAGCGGGGATGCCGTGCGCGCGGCCCAGGCTCCCGACGTCCCGGGGGCCGGCGAGCCGGGCCTCGAGGAGCGCGCGCTCGACGCCTGCGACCGCGCCATCGTGCTGGCCACCCAGGCCGGGCTGCCGCTGGTGCCCGACCCCTGGGGCGCGGTGGGCCGCGAGGTGGGCCTCGATGGCGAGGCGGTGCTGGCGCGGCTGCGGGCGATGCAGGCGCGCGGAGTGATCCGCCGCGTCGCCGCGGTGCCCAACCACTATCGCCTGGGCTACGTGGCCAACGGCATGACCGTCTGGGACGTCGACGACGCCGAGGTCGAGCGGCTGGGCCGCGAGGTGGCCGCCATCCAGGGCGTCAGCCACTGCTATCGCCGCCCGCGCCACCTGCCCCTCTGGCCCTACAACCTCTTCGCCATGCTCCACGGGCGCAGCCGGGAGGAGGTGGAACGCCAGGCCGAGGCGCTGCGCGAGCGCCTCGGCGCGGCCTGCCGGGACCATCGCATCCTCTACAGCTCGCGCATCCTCAAGAAGACCGGGCTGCGCCTTTCGCGCCGCGCCCCGTCCGCCTAACGACGGCAGGAGAACGCCATGTTTCGCGTCACCCGCTATATCCAGAGCCTGATGGAACTGGCCCCTCCGGGCCAGGCGCCGCGCGCCGGGGGGCGCAAGCCGCCCGGCCCGGTGGTGATCTGGAACCTGATCCGTCGCTGCAACCTGACCTGCAAGCACTGCTACACCACCTCGGCGGACATCGACTTCGCCGGCGAGCTCTCGACCGCCGAGGCCCACGCCGTGCTCGACGACCTGGCGGCCTTCCAGGTGCCGGCGCTGATCC
>JAWWBV010000548.1:0-2265 GCA_033720795.1 Halomonas sp.
CGACGAGCAGCACCGCTTCGGCGTCCACCAGCGCCTGGCGCTGCGCGAGAAGGGCGAGGCCGGCGGCCTCACCCCCCACCAGCTGGTGATGACCGCCACCCCCATCCCGCGCACCCTGGCGATGAGCGCCTACGCCGACCTGGACGTCTCGGTGATCGACGAGCTGCCACCCGGCCGCACCCCGGTGAAGACGGTGGTGATGCCCGACGAGCGCCGCCCCGAGGTGATGGCGCGCATCCGTCACGCCTGCGCCGAGGGGCGTCAGGCCTACTGGGTCTGCACCCTGATCGAGGAGTCCGAGGCACTGCAGTGCCAGGCCGCCGAGGCCACCCGCGACGAACTGGTCGAGACCCTGCCGGAGCTCGCCATCGGGCTGGTCCACGGCCGCATGAAGCCCGCCGACAAGGCCGAGGTGATGACAGCCTTCAAGACCGGGGAGCTGGACCTGCTGGTCGCTACCACGGTGATCGAGGTGGGGGTCGACGTGCCCAACGCCAGCCTGATGATCATCGAGAACCCCGAACGGCTCGGCCTCTCGCAGCTGCACCAGCTGCGCGGCCGGGTGGGTCGCGGGGCCGTGGAGAGCTTCTGCGTGCTGCTCTACCACCCGCCGCTCTCGGCGCACTCCCGGGAGCGGCTGGCGGTGATGCGCGAGACCACCGACGGCTTCCGCATCGCCGAGAAGGACCTGGAGATCCGCGGGCCCGGCGAGGTGCTGGGCACCCGCCAGACGGGGCTCGCCCAGATGAAGATCGCCGACCTGGAGCGCGACGCCGACCTCTTGGAGCGCGTCGCCCCCCTGGCCGAGGCCCTGCTCGCTCAGCACCCCGAGGCCAGCCGGCCGCTGATCCGTCGCTGGCTCGGCGAGCAGGCGGGGCGGTACGGACAGGTATAGCGCCCGGCAGGACGGGAACGCCCTGATCCTACGGCACCGTAGGATCAGGGGTTGGAGGGCAACCCATACTATTTAATCGAATGGTTAAAGGAAAATTATCCGCTTTCGCTTGAATAAATCGACGATAGACTTGCCGGCATCCCCCCGACAACAGCTCTCGTGCAGGAAGTGCCCCCATGCTGACCCTTCGTCCCGCTCAAGAACGTGGCTATGCCGACCATGGTTGGCTCAAAGGCCGTCACAGCTTCTCCTTCGCCGACTACTTCGACCCGGCGCATCTCCATTTCAGCGTGCTGCGGGTAATCAACGAGGACCTGGTCGTTCCCGGTCAAGGCTTCGGTCGCCACGGGCATCGCGACATGGAGATCTTCTCCTATGTGCTCGACGGTGAGCTGGCCCATCGCGACACCCTGGGCAACGACTCCAGCATCCGCCCCGGCCAGGTACAGTTGATGAGTGCCGGCACCGGGGTGATGCACAGCGAGTTCAACGGCTCCGACGAGCGGCCGGTGCATTTTCTGCAGATCTGGTTGATCCCCCGGGAAGCGGGGCTCACGCCTCGTTACCAGGAGACGGAGTTCGGCGAGGCGGATAAACGCGGCAAGCTGCAGCCGATCATCACCCCGGACGGCCGCGACGGCTCCCTGGTGATCCAGCAGGACGCCGCCATCTACGCCGCCCTCATCGATGGCGAGGAGCATGCCGAGCGGCGCCTGGCCCCCGGGCGCCGCGGTTATGTCCATGTCGCCCGAGGCAGCCTGGTGGTCAATGGCCAGCCGATGCGTGCCGGCGACGGGCTCAAGCTCGAAGAGGAAGCGAGCGTCATCCTCGAACAGGGCCGGGAGGCCGAGGTTCTGGTCTTCGACCTGCCCTGATCGCAACGCGGCCGCGCCATGGGCGCGACCGTCGTGGTCGCTCGGGGTAATGCCTCGGCGAGGGCTGTGCGAGGGCTATAGATGCTTGAGCAGGCGCTGCAGCTGCTTGAGGTCGCCGGAGTCGCCGACCAGCCGCACGGTGCCGGCCATCATGCCGTCGAGGAAGGCCTGCTGGGTAGGCTTCTTGAGGACCTTGATCGCCGTGGCCTCGTCCGCGAAGCGCAGCTCGAGATCCAGATCCACCGGCAGGCCTCGGCCCGCGCGGATGCCGCCGGGCGACATGCGGTAGTGCCGGGCGATGGAGAGATCCTCGGTGGCGATGCCCCAGTCCAGGCCACGCATCTCGCCCAGCAGTTCGCGAAACCGCGCCTGGCGGCGCAGGGCACGCTTGAGCATCAGCCCGAGCAGCCACAGCATCAGTCGCAGCTTCATATCGGCTCCGGATCCGGAGATAAGGGAGGAATCACGCGGCCCGCGGATGGGCGGGCCGCAGCG
>JAWWBV010000549.1:0-2265 GCA_033720795.1 Halomonas sp.
CCCATCGTGCTGATCGTGGTGGTGCTGGGCTCGATCCTCGGCGGCTTCGCCACCCCCACCGAGGCCTCGGCGGTGGGCGCCTTCGGCGCGCTGATGCTGGCCCTGGCCTACCGCCGCCTGGACCTCGCCACCCTCAAGGAGGTGCTGCGCTCCACCACCCACGTCACCACCATGGTGTTCTTGATCCTGATCGGCGCGGCGCTCTTCTCGCTGGTCTTCCGCGCCTACGGCGGCGAGGAGCTGGTCACCGACCTGTTCGACAACATGCCCGGCGGCGTGGTCGGCGCGACGCTGATCGTGATGCTGGTGATCTTCCTGCTCGGCTTCATCCTCGACTTCATCGAGATCACCTTCGTGGTGGTGCCGATCGTCGGGCCGATCCTGCTGGCCATGGGCCTCGACCCCATCTGGCTCGGCATCATGATCGCCATCAACCTGCAGACCTCCTTCCTGACGCCGCCCTTCGGCTTCGCGCTCTTCTACCTGCGCGGCGTGGCGCCGGAGTCGGTGCCCACCACGGCGATCTACAAGGGCGTGATGCCATTCATCGCGCTGCAGCTGGCCATGTTGCTGGCGCTGGCCTTCTTCCCGGGCCTCGCCACCTGGCTGCCGAACCAGTTCTAGGCAGAGCGTGGAATCGGCCGCCCCGGCGGCCGGGTATAGTGACGCGAACGTCACCGGGAGGGCGGCTGCCCTCCCGGCCGACCGGTCCGACGCGGACCACTCCCCCACAACGCACACAATGAGAGGGAATCACATGCAACCCAAAGCACTCGCCATCGCCGTCGGCGCCGCCGGCCTGATGCTGGCCGCGGGCACCGCCCAGGCCCAGGAGACCTTCGAGTGGAAGATGGTCACCTCCTGGCCGAAGAACTTCCCCGGCGTGGGCCAGGGGCCGGAGCGCCTCGCCGAGCTGGTCGAGGAGATGTCCGACGGTCGCCTGACCATCGAGGTGTTCGGGGCCGGCCAGCTGGTGCCGGGCTTCGAGGTCTTCGACGCCGTTTCCGGCGGCACCGCCGAGCTGGGCCACTCCGCCTCCTACTACTGGAAGGGCAAGGCGCCGGCCGCGCAGTTCTTCGCCGCCGTGCCCTTCGGCATGAACGCCCAGGAGATGAACGCCTGGCTGCACCATGGCGACGGCCTGGCGCTGTGGAACGAGCTGTATGACGACTTCGGCGTCGACGTCATGGCCGCCGGCGCCTCGGGCGTGCAGATGGGCGGCTGGTTCAACAAGGAGATCAACTCCGTCGATGACCTGGACGGCCTGAAGATGCGCATGCCGGGCCTCGGCGGCGAGGTGATGCAGCGCATGGGCGTGGCCATCGTCAACATGCCGGGCGGTGAGATCTTCACCTCCCTGCAGTCCGGCGCCATCGACGCCACCGAGTGGATCGGCCCCTACAACGACCTGGCCTTCGGCCTGCACCAGGCGGCCGAGTACTACTACTATCCCGGCTGGCACGAGCCGACGGTGATGTTCGAGGCGATCGTCAACGAGGAGGCCATGGCCTCTCTGCCCGCCGACCTGCAGGCGATCCTGCGCACCGCCGTGCGCGACGTGAACGCCGACGTCCTCGACGAGTACACCGCGCGCAACAACGACGCCCTCCAGACCCTGGTCGACGAGCACGAGGTGGAGCTGCGCCGCCTGCCGGCCGATGTCCTGGCCCAGGCCAAGGAGCACTCCGCCGACGTGGTCGCCGAGCTCGCCGAGTCCAGCGAGATGGCACAGAAGATCTACGACTCCTACCAGGCCTTCCAGGAGAAGGTCGTGAATTATCACGCCATCTCCGAGCAGGCCTACTACAACGCCCGCAACCCGGAGGATGACACCACCGGCGAGTGATCCCGGCAGGGATCACACCGACGAGGGGCCGCCTGCGGGCGGCCCCTCGTCGTTGTCGGCCGCATCGTCAGCGCAGCCGTCAGGCGCACAGCGGGGCCAGCCAGGCCTCGGCGAGCCACAGCACCAGGGCGTAGCGGGCGCCCTTGGCCACGGCGATCAGCAGGATCGCCCGCCACCAGGGCAGGCGCAGGATACCCGCCAGCACGGTGAGCGGGTCGCCGATGACCGGCGCCCAGGAGGCCAGCAGGCTCCACTCGCCGAAGCGCAGGTACCAGCGCTCGGCGCGCTCGAGCCCCGGCCGCGAGACCGGAAACCAGCGGCGATCCTGGAAGTGGCGGGCATAACGCCCCAGGCCCACGTTGACGAGGCTGCCCAGGGTGTTGCCGACGCTCGCCACGCCCCACAGCCACCACCCCGGC
>JAWWBV010000550.1:0-2265 GCA_033720795.1 Halomonas sp.
CTCGAACTGATCTGCCGGGTGGCCCGCGACAACGGCGCGGCCCGGTCGCCGGCGCTGCGCGAGCGCCTCGCCCGCGCCTGGGCGGGACTCAAGGTGATGCGCTACAACGCCCTGCGCATGCTCGCCGACGGCGAGTCCGGCGGGCTCTCCCGGGAGGCGCTCATCTACAAGTACTACTGGTCCAACTGGCACCGCGACCTCGGCAAGCTCGCCATGGACGTGCTGGGCCACGTCGGCAACCTGGTCGACGAGGAGGACGAGGCGCGGCGTCGCCTGCAGCAGCTGTTCCTGTTCACCCGCGCCGATACGATCTATGCCGGCAGCAACGAGATCCAGCTCAACATCATCGCCGAGCGCGGCCTCGGCATGCCCCGCGAGCCGCGGGCTCGGGCGTAGCGAGCTCTTCCCGATCGGTGCGGCCGGCGGGCCCGTCCGTTTTGACGATGCCGGCCGGGGTTTCGCCCCCTATAACGGAGGGCGTGACCCTGATCCTGACCAGAGGTGCTACGCCGTGAGCCAAGTTCCCCCCTACGTGCCCGGACACGAGCTGCTGTCCGGCAAGACCGTCCTGATCACCGCCGCCGCCGGCGCCGGCATCGGCTTCGCCGCCGCCCGCCGCGCCGCGGAGGAGGGCTGCCGGGCCCTGATGATCTCCGACATCCACCCCCGCCGCCTGGAGGAGGCGGTCGCCGCCCTCCAGCAGCAGACCGGCCTCGAGGCGGTCTACGGCCGGCTCTGCAACGTCACCGTCGAGGAGGAGGTGCAGGCGCTGATCGCCGCGGCCGAGGAGCGCCTGGGCGGCGTCGACGTGCTGATCAACAACGCCGGCCTCGGCGGCCAGGCGGCGGTGGTCGAGATGGGCGACGACGAGTGGCAGCGGGTCATGGACATCACCCTGACCGGCACCTTCCGCATGACCCGGGCGATGCTGCCGGCGATGCAGGCCCGCGGCCGCGGGGTGATCGTCAACAACGCCTCGGTGCTCGGCTGGCGGGCCCAGAAGGAGCAGGCCCACTACGCCGCGGCCAAGGCCGGGGTGATGGCGCTGACCCGCTGCAGCGCCCTGGAGGCCGCCGATCATGGCGTGCGCATCAACGCCGTGGCGCCCTCCATCGCCCTGCACGACTTCCTCAAGAAGGCCTCCAGCCAGGAGCTGCTCGACGAACTCGCCTCCCGGGAGGCCTTCGGCCGTGCCGCCGAGGTGTGGGAGGTGGCCAACGTGATGATGTTCCTGGCCAGCGACTACTCGTCCTACATGACCGGCGAAGTGCTTTCGGTCAGTTCCCAGCGCGCCTGAAGGAGGCCCCATGACCAGACGTTTCGAGACTCCGGCGGCGCTGCTGGGCGCCCAGGGCCAGTCGCTCGGCGTCACCGACTGGCTGACCATCACCCAGGACCGGGTGAATCTCTTCGCCGAGGCCACCGGCGATCACCAGTGGATCCACGTCGACCCCGAGCGCGCCAGGGAGGGTCCCTTCGGCGGCTGCATCGCCCACGGCTACCTGACGCTGTCGCTGGTCAACCTCTTCCTGCCGCAGCTGATCGAGGTGGTCAACCTCGCCATGGGCGTCAACGTCGGCTGCGATCGCATCCGCTTTCCCGCCCCGGTGCCGGTGGGTGCGCGGATCCGCGGGCGCGGGGAGATCATCGAGGTGGCCCCGATCAAGGGCAGCCTCCAGGCCATCGTGCGCGTCACCGTGGAGATCGAGGGCAGCGACCGGCCCGCCTGCGTGGCCGACACCATCAGCCGCTACACCTTCGATACCCGGGTGGCGGAGCCCGCCCAGTAGACGATCTTTCCCACGTCCCGCAGGGCGGGCGCCTTGCCGACGGATAAGCTCGCCCGATTGCCCTATCAGAATGTCAGGAGTTTTCGATGAAAGACGCAGTAATTGTCTCCACGGCGCGCACCGCGCTGACCAAGTCGTTCCGCGGCGCCTTCAACGACACCGAGGCCCCGGTGCTCGGCGGCCATGTGGTGCGCGCGGTGCTCGAGCGCGCCGGGGTCGAGGGCAGCGCCGTCGAGGACGTGATCATGGGCGCGGCGGTGCAGCAGGGCACCCAGGCCTACAACATCGGCCGGCTCTGCGCCTATACCGCAGGCCTGCCGGAGAGCGTACCGGGCATGGCGCTGGACCGGATGTGCGCCTCGGGGCTGATGACCATCGGCGTGGCCGCGCGCAGCATCATGACCGGCGAGATGACCACCGCCGTGGCCGGCGGCGTGGAGTCGCTCTCGCTGACCCAGACCAGGCACAAGAACAC
>JAWWBV010000551.1:0-2260 GCA_033720795.1 Halomonas sp.
CGGCAGGGGCTTGCCGCGTTCCAGGTTCTTGCGGATGCCGGGCGGCAGGCGGTCGCGCTCGTCGTAGTGGAGATAGTCGCGACGGCGATGGAAGATATCGCGGATGTCGTCCTCGTCGATGTGCAGGCGTCGATCCCGCCAGTCGTCATGGTCGCGATCGACGTCGCGGTCATGCGCGCGATCCCGGTAGCGATCGTCGTCGTGTCGCGCCTGACGGTAGCGCTCGTCCTCGCCAGACGGGCCCTTGCCCCGCTGGCCGTGGCCGCCCTGCCCCGGGTTGCCCCGAACCTGCTGCCCCTGGCCCGTCTCCTGGGCGCCCTTGCCGACGCCCTGACCGTTGCCGGGTTGCGCCAGCAGCGGCGCGGCGGCAAGCGCCAGCCCCAGGGCGGCGCCCATCACCAGTGATGAGGAGTAACCGGTACGCTTCATGACGACCTCCTTGATGGGGAAACGTATCCGCAGTCTAGTCAGACAACGTGCAGGTCATGTGCAAGAAGGCTTCGTCATGTCGCCAGAACGGGTATCATGGGCCGTCCGACACTGCTTATTCTGCCCCTGCTGGAGATGTTTGAGATGACCTTGCGTACGCTGCTCGCTTCCACCGGCCTGCTGCTCGGCGCCGCGAGCCCGCTGGCCCAGGCCGACACCCTGCGCCTCGGCATCGGCGAGTGGGCCACCGGTCAGGCCAGCACCTACGTGCTCAAGGCGGTCCTCGAGGACGCCGGCCACGAGGTGGAGGTCCGCTCGGTGAGCCTGGCCGCGATCTGGCAGGGGCTCTCGGTCGGCGAGCTGGATGCCTTCACCGGCGCCTGGCTGCCGGTCACCCAGGCCAGCTACTTCGAGGCCGCGGGCGACCGGGTCGACGACCTCGGCCCCAACCTCACCGACGCCCGCGTCGGCCTGGCCGTGCCCGACTACGCCGAGGCGACCTCGATCGCGGACCTGGTCGAGGCCGGCGACGCCTTCGGCGAGCGCATCCACGGCATCGACCCGGGCGCCGGCATCATGGCCCTGACCGAACGGGCCATGGACGCCTACGACCTCGACGACTGGCGGCTGACCGCCGGCAGCGACGCGGCCATGACCAAGACCCTGGAGACCGCGATGGGCCGTCAGGAGCCGATCGTCGTCACCGCCTGGGCCCCGCACCCGGTCTTCTCGGGGCGGTCGCTGCGCTACCTGGAGGATCCAAAGGGCCTCTACTCCCGGGACGAGCGCATCCACACCGTGACGCGCCAGGGGCTCGCCGAGGAGCAGCCCGAGATCACCGCGATCCTGGATCGCTTCGCGTGGAGTGCCGAGGACGTGCAGGGGCTGATGGAGGCCAACCAGGCCAACGGCGACTACGAGGCCAACGCCCGCGCCTGGGTCGAGGCGCACCCCGAGCTGGTCGCCCAGTGGCTGGGCGAGGCCGACTGATCCCGCCCTACCCGGCGCCACGATTTCAGCACCGCTCGACAGCGCCTGGCCACCGGCCGGGCGCTGTCGTATTCACAACCGACGACGGAGACAGGCAGTACGCAGCAGCGAATGGCGTCACCATCGACAGGCTGCGCTTCGTGTCGACTCCCCCCGAGCCCTCCCCTCGACGCCTCGTTCCCGCGCCCACGAAAAACCCCGCCTCGAGAGGCGGGGTCGATGGGCGCGGGAAGCGGACGCGGGCCTAGCCGAGGGTCTCGCCGGCCAGCATGAACCAGGTCTCGAGCACGGCGTCCGGGTTCAGGGAGACCGAGTCGATACCCTGCTCCATCAGCCACTTGGCGAGGTCCGGATGGTCCGAGGGGCCCTGGCCGCAGATGCCGATGTACTTGCCCTGGGCGCGGCAGGCCTGGATGGCCATGGAGAGCAGCTTCTTGACGGCCGGGTTCCGCTCGTCGAAGAGGTGGGCGACGATGCCCGAGTCGCGATCCAGCCCCAGGGTCAGCTGGGTCAGGTCGTTGGAGCCGATGGAGAAGCCGTCGAAGTGCTCGAGGAACTCGTCGGCCAGCAGGGCGTTGGCCGGCAGCTCGCACATCATGATGACCTTGAGGCCGTTCTCGCCGCGGACGAGGCCGTTGTCGGCCAGCAGCCCCACCACCTGGCGGCCCTCGTCGGGGGTGCGCACGAAGGGCACCATGATCTCGACGTTGTCCAGGCCCATCACCTCGCGCACCCGCTTGAGCGCCCGGCACTCCAGCTCGAAGCAGGGGCGGAAGGACTCGGAGATGTAGCGCGCCGCGCCGCGGAACCCGAGCATCGGGTTCTCCTCGCCGGGCTCGTA
>JAWWBV010000552.1:0-2233 GCA_033720795.1 Halomonas sp.
CGGGCGCCCTCGATCACGACGGCGCCCGGCGCGGACGAGGCGGTGGCGGCGGCGGGCAGCGCGGCGGTGAGGGCCGCGAGCAGCAGGAGGACGCGGGTAGGCGACAGTGACATAGGAAGAACCTCGCAGGACGGGGCATGTCCTCGTACGGACAGTGCAGTCGCGTAAAGGTTCTGTACAGCTTGTGCCGGCCCGCTACCAGGAGCGACAGAGCATGATGTCGCAGTGGGGCTCGGAGAGCAGGCGCTCGGTGATCTGGCTCTGGCGGCCCAGCTGCCCGCGGCTGCCCAGGGCGAGCAGGTCCGGCGGCTGGCGGCGCAGGCGCGTCATCAGCACCTCCAGGGGGTCGCCCTGCTCGAGCACCAGCTCGAGCTCCGGCACGTCGTCGAGCTCGCCCATCAGCTGCTCGGTCTCGCGCTCGAGCTGGGTGCGCAGCCGCTCCACCTCGCGGTCGCGCCAGCGGGCGAAGTCGCCGTTCGAGCCGAGCTCGCGCTCGCCGGGGATGTCCCAGGCGTGCAGCAGGGTCAGCCGCGCCTCGGGGAAGCGCTTCAGGGTCTCGCGCAGGGTGTGCCGCGAGGTCAGCGAGAAGTCCACCGGCACCAGGATGTCGTGCCACGCCTGGGTCGCCAGGTGGCTGACCGAGAGCACCGGGCAGGGGGCGCTGCGCAGCACCCGGGCGAGGGTGGTGCCGGCCACCAGGTCGGGCTGCCCGCGCTTGCGATGGGCGCCGAGGATGATCATGTCGGCCTGGCGCTCGTGGGCCTCGCGGATGATCTCGGCATAGGGGGCGCCGGCCATGGTCTGGATCAGGCTCTGGGGCTCGGGCAGCGCGTAATCCTCACGCAGGTCGGTGAGGGTGGTGCGGATGTCCGCCACCACGGCTTCCTCCAGGTCGTGGAGGACGCGGCGGGGCAGGTAGGGGTCGAGCACATGGATGATGTCGAGGCGGGCGCCGCTCTCCACCGCGAGGCGCACGGCGCGGGCGAAGGCGGCGCGATTCTCGGCGGAGAGGTCGCTGGCGAACAGCAGGGTCTGGCTCATGATGACTCCCTCCCGGGCAGGAAGATCTCGATGGCACCGCTCTCAGCATGGGTGGCCCGGGGAGAGGGCGCAAGGCCGCCCGTCTACCACCAGGCGTGGAAGTGATGCACCGGGCCGTGTCCCTGCCCCACCGCGAGGCGATGGCTCCGCTCGAGTGCCCGCGACAGCCAGGCCTTGGCGGCGGCCACCGCCTCGGGCAGGTCATCGCCCAGGGCCAGGCGTGCGGTGATCGCCGAGGAGAGCGTGCAGCCGGTGCCGTGCAGGTTGCCGGTGTCGATGCGCGGGCCCTCCAGCCACGTCATGGCGTCGGCCGTGACCAGCAGGTCCGGGCAGGCCTCGCCGCGCAGGTGGCCACCCTTGAGCAGCGCGGCCCCGGCGCTCAGCGCGCGCAAGGCCGGGGCCATCGCCTCCATGCCGGCGCGGTCCGTGGGCACCGGGCGGTCGAGCAGCACCGCCGCCTCCGGCAGGTTCGGGGTGATCAGGTCGGCCATCGGCACCAGGCAGTCGCGCACCGCGGCGATGCCGGCGTCGTCGACCAGGGGGTCGCCGCTCTTGGCCACCATCACCGGGTCGAGTACCACCCAGCGTGGCCGCCGGGCGGCGAGGCCCTCGCGGATCACCTCGGCCACCTCGCGGCTGGCCACCATGCCGACCTTCACCGCGTCGATGGCGATGTCGTCGAGCAGGGTGTCGAGCTGGGTGGCGATGAAGTCGGCCGGTACCGGATGCACGCCGGTGACGCCGCGGGTGTTCTGCGCGGTCAGGGCGGTGATCACGCTGGTACCATAGCAACCCAGGGCCGAGAAGGTCTTGAGGTCGGCCTGGATGCCGGCGCCGCCGCCGGGGTCGGAGCCGGCGATGGTCAGGGTATTGGGGATCGAACGGGGGGTGGCCATCAGCGTCTTGTCATTGCTTTCGAAGGGGACCGATAGCCTACTGCAGGGAGGGGGCGCGATGCCATGCTGATGCTCTTCCTGGTGGCGCTGGCCAGCGCCACCCTGTTGCCCGGTGGCTCCGAGGTATGGCTGGCGCGCCTCTGGTGCCAGGGCGAGCCGGGGTGGTGGCTGTGGGGCGTGGCGAGCGTCGGCAACACCCTGGGCAGCCTCGTCAACGTGGGCCTGGGGCGTTATGCCCGCCACTTCCAGGATCGCCGCTGGTTTCCGGTCTCGCGGCCGGGGCTCGAGCGCGCCGA
>JAWWBV010000553.1:0-2230 GCA_033720795.1 Halomonas sp.
AGCGCCCGCGCCCAGATCCAGGAGAAAGCGCCCGTCATCGCTTCCCAGCGTGACTTCGGGGATGAGCGACACGACGAGCGCCTCTTCTCCGGCTCCCCGCAGGAGACCGGCGCTCGCCATCAGGCGGGTGCCCATCCCCCAGCCTGACGCGGAATAGTGCTCCCAGGGCAGGGCGAGGTTGGCCGAGAGGTCATACTCCTCGAAATTCTCCGGGGCATCGTCGCCAAGCAGGGTCTGTTCGGACACTCGTGCGCGCAGGCTGAGGCTCTGGAGCGTCGGGTCATCGGCGAGGCTTCGGCCGGGAACGAGCAGACAGCCGACGATCATCGGCAAGAGGCCGAGATAGGGTGACAGGCGAGAACGCTCCATGACGGGCAGCATCGGTATCTCGGACTCCCGGCCGACAATGAGAGAGACGCGCCCTTCCACGGCGGCGATGTCGGGGCCGAGCGGGCGACTCTCCTGATATGACCATAGCCCAGTCCGGAACGAAGGAGGCCCCGAGCCGCCGGTTCGGCTCGGGGCCTGCGAGATGTCCCCGAAGAAGACCGTCAGCGCCTCAAGGTCCTCAGTCCCGGGAGGGGTAGACGCCCTGCAAGGCGATGCAGTAGCGCAGGTTGCCGTCCAGATTCTTGGTCTTCAGGTCGGGCAACGCGAAGGTCGTCCTGCCGTCGCCTCCATAGGTAGCGCCGATCAGGGAGAACAGCGCCGTATTCTGCTCGATCTGCAGCTCCTGGCCCTCGCAGAAGGCCCAGCCTCTCGGGGCAAAGGTGTAGGGAAACAGCTGAATCTGGCCGATAAAGGGTTCCATGGTGCCATCCTCGTTGCAGTTGCCGGCGCCCGGTGGCGGCCGGCTTCCAGGCGTCGACTCGAGGGCCGTGTGAGGGGCCGTCTCAGGCGAAGCGCTTAATCAGCCTAAGTAACGATCCTCATATCAGCAAAGCCAGGAGGTATGCCCAGACTCCTACCGCCTGACGCCCTCGCACCCCGTGGTGCTCCCCGGCAGACAGGCGTCACCACCCGGCTCAGGGCGAGGCTCCGAGGTCGCGCTGCATGATGGTCACCGCTTCGCCGCGATAGTGGCGCTCCTCGCGGTCTTGCCAGCCCAGCCGTCGATAGAGCGCCTGCTGGTTCGGGGTGTAGAGATAGCAGCGCACGATACCGTGGGCCCGGGCCTCCTCCTCCACCCGGCGCACCAGCCGCGAGGCGATCCCCCTGCCGCGCCATTCGGGCAGTACGTAGACCGAGGCCAGCCAGGGCGTGAGCTCGCGACGGTCGCTCATGTCGTCGACCACCAGGCTGGCCATGCCGACCGGCCGCTCGCCGGCCAGGGCGGCGAACACCGAGGGCACGCCGGCCGGCCCACAGTCGTCTCGAAACGCCTCGACGGCGGCCGCCGGATCGCGGCCGGGATGCAGGTGTCCCCACTCGGCGTGGGCCCAGCCGGCCAGGGTGGCGACATGGGGCGAGGAAGGTGCGATGCGGGTGAGGCGAAGGCCGGGCTCCATGGCGGGCTGTCCTTGTCGGGGCATGGGGTCGGGCGTCGAGTCGAGCGACGGGCGAATGAGGCGCCAGTATTGCCGTTGACGGCGCCCGTGGCCAGCGGCGGTCCCGCCGGCTCCTCAGGACGCCAGGGCTCGGCTAGACTCGGGGTTTTGCCCATCAAGGACGATGCCATGCCCGCCGCCCTCGAACAGCGTGCCCTCACGCTCTCCATCGCGATGACGCTGATCGTCGCGAGCCTCGGGGTGGCCCTGGGGCTGCTCGCCGGCTCGCGCTCGATCCTCTTCGACGGCGTCTTCTCGACCATCGACGCGGCCATGTCGGCCCTGGCGCTTTTCGTGACGCGGCTGATCGCCCGGGAGGTCAGCCAGCGCTTTCAGCACGGCTACTGGCACCTGGAGCCGCTGGTCGCGGCACTCAACGGCGCCATCCTGCTGCTGCTCTGCTTCTATGCCTTCCTGAACGCCGTGCAGGGGCTGATGGCCGGCGGCCACGACCTGGCCTTCGGCACGGCCATCGTCTACGCCGCGGTGGTCACCGTGATCTGCACGGCGATGACGCTGCACCAGCGGCGGCTCAACCGCCGGGTGGGCTCGGAGTTCGTGCGCATCGACATGCACGGCTGGCTGATGGCGGCGCTGATCACCGGCGCCCTGCTGGTGGCCTTCGTGATCGCGCTGCTCCTCGAGCGCACCGCCTATGCCCACCTCACGCCCTACGTCGATTC
>JAWWBV010000554.1:0-2229 GCA_033720795.1 Halomonas sp.
CGGCTCATCGTCTTTCCGGACTAACCGCGTGAGCGCGAGGCGGGGGCCGGGGGGGGGCGCGCCGGGCACGCCCGGGGCGGGGGGGGGGGGGTAAAAACTGGGGGGGGGGGCGGGGGGGGGGGGGCGCGGGGGGGCCCGGGGGGGCGCCCGCGCGGCCGCGGCGGTGCCCGGGTGGGGGCGTTACAACGTAGGCTGCGGTGACGTCTCGGTCGCGACGACCGGTCATCGACGTCCCGATCGACAACAATTACCCGCATCGAGAAAGGAGCCTGGCATGGTGGCAAGGAGTCACGTCGACGACATCGCGCGGCTGCGCGAGGGGCAGCAGGCGGCATTCACGGCGGCCGGCGAGGTGCCGGTCGAGGAGCGCCGGCGGCGTCTGCAGCAGGTGATCGACCTGCTGGTCGAGTATCACGAGCCGCTCGTCGAGGCGATGGGCGCCGACTTCGGCGGGCGCCATCCCGGCTATTCGCTGATGAACGATATCCTCGGCTCGCTGGGTTCGCTCAAGCATGTCCGCGATCATGTCGCGTCCTGGATGCAGCCCGAGGCGCGCACGCCCTTCGCGCCCTACGACCAGCTCGGCGCCGAGGCCTGGGTGATGTATCAGCCCAAGGGCTCGGTGGGCATCATCGGCACCTGGAACGCGCCGCTCTTCACCCTGCTGAGCCCGCTGGCCTGCGTGCTGGGCGCCGGCAACCGCGCGGTGCTCAAGCCCTCGGAGCTCGCCCCGCGCACCGCCGAGGTGCTCGCCGGGGCCGTCGCCGAGCGCCTCGACCCGGCGATCCTCGGCGTGGTCACCGGCGGGGTGGAGATCGGCGCCGCCTTCGCGGCCGAGCCCTTCGACCACCTGGTGTTCACCGGCAGCACCGCGGTGGGGCGCAAGGTGATGGCGGCGGCCGCCCGAAACCTGGTGCCGGTCACCCTGGAGCTGGGCGGCAAGTCGCCGGCGATCCTCGGGCGCAGCGCGGACCTCGCCGAGGCGACCCGGCGCCTGGCGCTGGCCAAGTCCACCAACAGCGGTCAGCTCTGCATCAGCCCCGACCTGCTCTACGTGCCCCGCGAGCGCCTGGAGGAGACCCTCGAGGGGCTCAAGGCGGCCTACGCCGGCTTCTATCCCCGCACCGCCGACAACCCCGACGTGGTGCCGATCATCAACGACGCCCACCTGGCGCGCCTCGACGGCTACCTCGACGAGGTCGTGCGCGCCGGCACCCGGGTGGAGACGACCCCGGACGAGCCGATCGCCGACGACGGCCGCCGGCGCCCCCTGCGGCTGGTCGTCGACCCGCCCCGGGAGAGCCGCGTGATGCAGGAGGAGATCTTCGGGCCGCTGCTGGTGGTGCTGCCCTATGACGAGATCGACAGCGTGATCGACGAGATCAACGCCCGCACGCGGCCGCTGGCGCTCTACTACTTCGGCGAGGAGGCCGAGGAGCAGCGCCGGGTGCTGGGGCGCACCCTCTCGGGCGGGGTGACGATCAACGATGCCCTGATGCATGCGGCGATGCACGATGCGCCCTTCGGCGGCGTCGGCGCCTCCGGGATGGGGCACTACCACGGCCGCGAGGGCTTCAAGGCGTTCAGCCACATGCGCACGGTGTTCCGCGCCGTCGATGACGACCCCCGCGCCGACTGGGGTGTCCTGCCCCCCTACGGCGAGGGCTTCCTCGCGGCCATGAAGGCCCAGGTGGTGCCGGAATGAATGCCCTGGCCCTCAGTCTGCCCGAGACCCTGATCGGGCGCCGCGACGGCGCCCTGCTGCGCCTGACGCTGAACCGCCCCGGCAGCCTGAACGCCCTGGACAAGGCGCTCTATCATGCGCTCGCGGACGCCCTGGCCGCGGCCGAGGCCGACGACGAGATCGCCGTGGTGCTGATCGATGGGGCCGGGGAGAGCTTCTGTGCCGGCAACGATCTGCACGATTTCCTCGATGCCGGCGATCGGGACGAGGCGCTGGCCGCGCCGCGTCGACTGCTCGAGGCGCTGGCGAGCTTCTCCAAGCCGCTGGTGGCCCGGGTGCAGGGCCACGCGGTGGGGATCGGCACCACGCTGCTGCTGCACTGCGACCTGGTGCTGTGCCGTGACGACGCGCGCTTCGCGCTGCCCTTCACCCGGCTGGGGCTGGTGCCGGAGGGCGGCAGCAGCCTGCTGCTGCCGGGGCTGGTCGGCCATCCGCGCGCCTTCGAGTGGCTGGTGATGGGCGAGCCCTGCGACGCCGAGGAGGCC
>JAWWBV010000555.1:0-2226 GCA_033720795.1 Halomonas sp.
CCATCGGGTCGTCGACGGAGGAGACGCGCTCGTTGAGGCCCATCATCTTCTTGACGGTCTCCACCGGCTTGTCGAGGTAGTCGGCGACCTCCTCGGCGGTGGCCTCGTGGTCGAGCTTCTGGGTCAGCTCCCGGGCCGCCCGCAGGTAGATGTTGAGCTCCTTGACCACGTGGATCGGCAGCCGGATGGTGCGGGTCTGGTTCATCAGCGCCCGCTCGATGGTCTGGCGGATCCACCAGGTCGCGTAGGTCGAGAAGCGAAACCCGCGCTCGGGGTCGAACTTCTCGACGGCGCGGATCAGGCCGAGGTTGCCCTCCTCGATGAGGTCGAGCAGGGTGAGGCCGCGGTTGAGGTAGCGCCGGGCGATCTTCACCACCAGGCGCAGGTTGGACTCGATCATCCGCGAGCGGCCCAGCGGATCGCCCTTGCGGGCCAGCCGCCCGAAGAAGACCTCCTCCTCGGGCGTCAGCAGCGGCGAGAAGCCGATCTCGTTGAGATAGATCTGGGTGGCATCGAGACTCTGCCGGTGGTGGCGATCCTCGCGACTCAGGGCCTTCTCGAAGGCGTCCTCCTCGCCGCTCAGCGTCTCCTCTTCCTCGTCGATCTCCTCGCACTCGTCCTGCGCCTCGACCGTATCGTTGTCCGCCTCTTCGGCGGACGCCAGATTCACATCCTGAAGGTCCTGTTCAAGCATGCTCATCGATTCCTACCCCATGGTTGCGACCGGGCGTCGTGGGTCCATGGCCGGACGATCGACGCACGAAATTATTATTGTTGAGTGCCCCGGAGCTCCTGCCTCGAGTGGGCCGCCGCCGACCATCGGAATCAGCGTGTCGGCAGATACTCCAGAGGATCCTGAGGCTGGCCGTCCTTGCGCACCTCGAAGTGCAGCCTGACGTCCTCGGCATCGCTGTCACCCATGGTGGCGATGACGTCGCCGGCCTCGACCACGTCGTTCTCCTCGACGTGAAGGGTCTGGTTGTGGGCGTAGGCGCTGAGGAACTGGTCGTTGTGCTTGAGCAGGATCAGGTTGCCATAGCCCCTGACGCCGCTGCCCGCGTAGACCACGATCCCCGGCCCGGCTGCCTTGACAGCCTGCCCCTTTTGACCAGCGATATCAATGCCGGCGGTGATGCTGCTGCCCTCGCCGAAACGGCCGACCACTTCGCCGGGCGCGGGCCACTGCCAGGGCACCTCCGCCACCGGGGTATAGCGCCGCTCGGTGCTCGCCGGGGCGTCGGGCTCGCCGGCCACCGAGGCGCCCTCGTCGGTGGCCGCCGGGGCCTCGCCGCTCGCGTCGGACGAGGCCTGGGCGGTCTGCTCGGCGCCCTGATCGGCGGCCGGCTGAGCGCGCTCGGCGTCCTCCTCCAGGGCCTGGGCATCCCGCTCGCGCCGCTCGGCCAGGTCGCGCTCGCTCAGCTCGCCGTCCGCCCCGGGGCTGTCGTAGCTATAGACCGGTCCCGGGCCCTGATCGTCGCCCGAGGCGTTCTCGGCGCCCTCGTCGGCCGCCCCGTCGCCGGCGGCGTCCTGCTGGGCGCGCTCGGCCGACAGGCGACGGTTGCGCTCGATGGCGCTCTCGTCGGGCAGCAGCCAGTCGAGGTCCTCACCGCTGGCCGAGGCCGCGCCGCCGAGGCCGGTCGCCACCACGCCACCGCCGTCGACGCCCTGCGCGTCGGCCTGGCCGGGCGCCGCGGCGCCGGTCCCGTCGCCGCCGAGCGCCAGCGTCTGGCCGGGCTCGATGCGATAGGGCGGGCCGATGCGGTTGAGGCGCGCCAGGTCGCGATAGTCCATGTCGTGGCGCCAGGCGATGCCGTAGAGGGTGTCCCCCGCCTGGACGGTATACTGGGCGGGGCGCGCGTCCGCGCGGGCGGCCGAGAGGTCGCGGACCTGGACCGGCCCGCTCTCGCCCTGCTGGGCGGCGCAGCCGGCCAGCGCCAGCGCCAGTCCGGGAATCAGAAATACCTTATGCATTGGAGCCTTCCTCCTTGTCAGCACCTTGTCGGGGTCCCCCGGCCTCGGCGCCGGCAGAGCGGTTGGCCCAGCCGAGCAGCAGCACCAGGGCGGCACCGGCCAGCATCAGCGCGACCACCGCCAGCAGCTGAGCGGGCTCGCCGGTCAGCTCGGCGAAGTCGGCCGGGGTCAGATAGCGATAGTCGAGGGGAATCATCTGGCCCTCGGCGCCGAGCTGGTAGCGTACCAGTTCGCGCCACGGCCAGAGTACCGGCA
>JAWWBV010000556.1:0-2221 GCA_033720795.1 Halomonas sp.
ACCGCCGTGCCGGTGGGGGACTCCCCGGGCTTCGCGGTGAATCGCCTGCTGGTGCCGATGATCAACGAGGCGGCCTTCCTGGTGCAGGAGGGCGCGGCCACTCCCGAGGCCATCGACGAGGCGATGAAGCTCGGCGCCGCCCATCCCATGGGGCCGCTGGCGCTCGCCGACCTGATCGGCCTGGACGTCTGCCTGTCGATCATGGAGGTGCTGCAGGAGGGCTTCGGCGATCCCAAGTACCGCCCCTGCCCGCTGCTGCGGCGCATGGTCGATGCCGGATACCTGGGGCGCAAATCCGGCCGTGGGTTCCATGTCTACGAGTAGGAAAGCGTCGATTCACTACTGCGCTCGACGACCCACAAGGATGTGGGAAGTGCGTTGGTTCGTCGGGAACGAACCTAGCTATCCTGGCCGCCGACGGTCCCGAAGCGTCGAACCGTCGCTCTCCTCATGTAGCAGGCTACACTCCGGGAGCTGCGGTCCGGCGGCGGTCAGCCTATCTTCGCTCGTGACGTGAATCCCCGGCTTTCCCGTGGGGGTTCATCCAAGAGGGGATTGCCGCCCAACCAAGCGTTCGCTAGGGTTGGGCGGTCTGCTGTCAATCACGCCTTCCCCTCAACAACAATCCCAGGAGCCATACCATGAGCGAGACCCTGATCGAGGTTGCCGACAATGCCGGCGTCGTGCGCCTGACCATCAGCCGCCCCAAGGCGCTGAACGCCCTCAACAGCGCCGTGCTGAGCGAGCTGGCCGGCGTGCTGGACGACCTGGAGCAGCGCGACGACCTGCGCGCCGTGCTGATCACCGGGGCCGGCGAGAAGTCCTTCGTCGCCGGCGCCGACATCGCCGAGATGCGCGACAAGACCCCGGAGCAGGCCCGCGCCTTCGCCGGCCAGGCACTGAAGACCATCAAGCGCCTGGAGACCCTGCCGGTGCCGGTGGTGGCGCTGGTCAACGGCTTCTGTCTCGGCGGCGGCTGCGAGCTGGCCCTGGCCTGCGACTGGGCGGTGGCCAGCGACAACGCCATCTTCGGCCAGCCCGAGGTGCTGCTCGGCGTGATCCCCGGCTTCGGCGGCACCCAGCGCCTGCCGCGCCGCGTCGGCCCGGCCATGGCCATCGACCTGGTGACCACCGGGCGCAAGATCGATGCCCAGGAGGCGCTGCGCATCGGCCTGGTCAATCGCGTGATGCCCCAGGCCGAGCTCGAGGCCTACGCCGAGGAGCTCACCAAGCAGCTTGGCGGCAACGGCCCCGAGGCGGTGCGCGGCGCCAAGCAGGCGGTCCACGACGGCCTGGACCAGGATCTCGACAGCGCCCTGGCGCTGGAGACCAGCCTGTTCGCGCTCTGCTTCGCCGGCCAGGAGCAGCGCGAGGGCATGAGCGCCTTCGTCGAGAAGCGCAAGCCGAACTTCTGATTCCGCTGCCTCAGTCCGGACACAGCGCGGCCGTGGCCTTCCTGCCACGGCCGCGCTGTCTGTCGAGCCCATCGCCCATCGCTACCCGCTGCCGATGATCGTCGACGCCTACGGCCTCTTCTCCCACCAGCCCGATGGCGTGCTCGAGGTTGCCCTCGAGGTATCGTCGCTTTTCGCAGCGCTTCTTCGAGTCCGATCAAGAGGCTCAATGACACTCCATAAACTCGCGTACGAGCTCAGGGCATCACTTCCCGATCTTGCCGTGTCTGAGCCGCCACCTGCCGTTTTTTACCCAGCCTAATTGTCGGTTTTCGTCGCTACCTGAGCCACCGGATCAGTCTCGAGTTAGGCACCCTAAGCCATTTGCTTAGTAAACCTCTCTTTACATCTAACCTGCGAAGTTCCTACTCTTGCGATGAAATCTCGCTGCTCGTACATGAGCGTTTTTATTCGAGGGCATGGTTGAAGTGCTGGCTAAATAATTTAGTTGGTATGAGACAGTGGCTTCATGCGTGATGGCGTCAATTGCTTGTTGAAGGAATGATCATGTCTACCAAAAAGAAGCGCATTCTCGTTGTTGGCGGTGGGATCGGTGGCACTATGACCGCGAATCATCTGGTCGCAAAGTTTTATCCTGAAATTCTCAAGGATGAAATCGAGATCATGATGCTCTCGAACTCCCCCGACCATGTGTACAAGCCGGCCAACATGTATGTGGCCTTCAATAGCTATCATCCGCATGAGCTGGTTCGAAAGCAGCGTTCGCTGTTGCGGCCCGAGATTGTCTTTCATGTGGATGGGGTTGA
>JAWWBV010000557.1:0-2217 GCA_033720795.1 Halomonas sp.
CCCATGGCCACGCGCAGCTGCCACTCGACCAGGTCCTGGCCGGTGATCATCTCGGTGACCGGGTGCTCCACCTGCAGGCGGGTGTTCATCTCCATGAAGTAGAAGGAGCCGTCGGCATCGAGCAGGAACTCGACGGTGCCGGCGCCCACGTAGCCGATCTCCCTGGCGGCGCGCACCGCGGCCTCGCCCATCTCGCGACGCAGGCCCTCGCTCATGCCCGGCGCCGGGGCCTCCTCGAGCACCTTCTGGTGGCGGCGCTGCACGGAGCAGTCGCGCTCGAAGAGGTAGACGCCCGCGCCGTGGCTGTCACAGAAGACCTGCACCTCGACGTGGCGGGGCTGGGTCAGGTACTTCTCGATCAGCATGCGCTGGTCGCCGAAGGCGGCCTGGGACTCGCGGCGGCAGCCGTCGAGCGCGGCCTGGAAGCCCTCGCCGGACTCCACCACGCGCATGCCCTTGCCGCCGCCGCCGGCGCTCGCCTTGAGCAGCACCGGGTAGCCGATCTTGTTGGCCTCGGCCCGGAGCAGGGCGTCGTCCTGGTCGTCGCCGTGGTAGCCCGGCACCAGCGGCACGCCGGCGTTGGCCATGCGCGCCTTGGCGGCGGACTTGTCGCCCATGGCGGCGATGGCCGAGGCGGGCGGGCCGACGAAGACGATGCCGGCCGCATCCAGCGCCTCGACGAAGGCGCCGTTCTCGGAGAGGAAGCCGTAGCCGGGGTGGATGGCGCCGGCGCCGCTGCGCTTGGCGGCCTCGACCACGGCCTCGACCTTGAGGTAGCTCTCGCGGGCCGCGGCGGGGCCGAGGCGGATCGCCTCGTCGGCCTCGCGCACGTGGCGGGCGTTGGCGTCGGCATCGGAGTAGACGGCGACGGTGCGCAGGCCCATGGCACGCGCCGTGCGCATCACCCGGCAGGCGATCTCGCCGCGGTTGGCGACCAGCAGGGTGTCGAAGGGGGTCGAACGGCTCATGAGCGGCGCTCCGTGGCGGTCGTGTCGGAAGTCTGGGAGGCGTCGGCGGTCCAGGCGGGGCGGCGTTTCTCGAAGAAGCTGGCGAGCCCCTCCTGGCCCTCGGCGCTGACGCGAAGCTCGGCGATCACCCGGCAGGTGTGCTCGCGGGTGGCCTTGCTGTCGGGCTCGCGGGCGACCTCGGCGAGCAGCGCCTTGGTGGCGCGCTGGGCCTGGGGCGAGCCGGCGAGCAGCGTCTCGAGCATGGCGTCGACGGCAGCGTCGAGGTCCTCGGGGGCGACCACCCGGTGCACCAGGTCGAGGCCCTGGGCGGTGGCGGCGTCCATCACCTCGGCGGTCAGCGCGTAGCGGCGCGCCTGGCGCTCGCCCAGCGCGCGCTGCACGTAGGGGCTGATCACCGCCGGCGAGAGGCCGATCTTGACCTCGGAGAGGCAGAACCTGGCCTTCTCGGAGGCGACCACCACGTCGCAGCAGGCGGCGAGGCCCACGGCGCCGCCGAAGGCCGCGCCCTGCACCCGGCACAGGGTGGGGCAGGGCAGGGTGTCCAGGCGGTGCATCAGGGTGGCGAGCTTGCGCGAGTCGGCGAGGTTGCCGTCGAAGTCGTACTCGACCATGCGCTTCATCCAGCCCAGGTCCGCCCCGGCGGAGAAGCTCTTGCCCTCGGAGCCCAGCACCACCACGCGCACCTCGCCGTGGCGGGCGGCGTCGTGCAGGCGCTCGAGGTGGGCGTTGAGCTCACTGATCAGGTGGTCGTCGAAGGCGTTGTGGACGTCCGGGCGGTCCAGCGTCAGCCGGGCCACGCCGCGGTCGTCGATCGTCAGTCGGGAGTATGTCGGCGTCATCTCGACCTCACATCCGGAACACGCCGAAGCGCGTCTCTTCCACTTCGGCATTCATGGCGGCGGCGAGCGACAGGCCGAGGACCTCGCGGGTCTGCAGCGGGTCGATCACGCCGTCGTCCCACAGCCGGGCGCTGGCGTAGTTGGGGTGGCCCTGGTGCTCGTACTGCTCGCGGGTGGGCGCCTTGAAGGCCTCTTCCTCCTCCTGGGTCCACTCGCGGCCCTCGCGCTCGATCTGCTCGCGCTTGACCTGGGAGAGCACGCCGGCGGCCTGCTCGCCGCCCATCACCGAGATGCGGGCGTTGGGCCACATGAACAGCAGGTTGGGCTCGAAGGCGCGACCGCACATGCCGTAGTTGCCGGCGCCGAAGCTGCCGCCGATCAGCACGGTGAACTTGGGGACCCGGGCGCAG
>JAWWBV010000558.1:0-2217 GCA_033720795.1 Halomonas sp.
CAGGAACACCTGGCTGCTGTCGCTCATCGCCGATCACCTCCCTGTGCCGTCAGAATACCCTCAGCACAACAGCCACGGCCGAGAAATGCCAGCTTTTCCCGCCACGACGCGATGGCCGTGGCGGGCCGGGGCGCGAGACGATGGCCCGGCGGCTCACTTGCTGGCCATCTTCTCCAGCATGGCGTGGACGGCGTCCAGGTGCTCCGGCTCGTTGTGGCACATGCCCTGGAAGCTCGCGCAGAGGTCGAGGAAGTCGGGCAGCGACATGCGATCGGCCCGCTTCATCAGGCGCTTGGTCAGGCGGGTGGCCCTGGGGGGCTGGGCGGCGATCTGCCCGGCGAGTTCCCGGACCCGCTCCATCAGCGCCTCGGGTTCGGTCACCTCCAGCACGATACCGTAGTCGCGGGCCTGCTCGGCGTCGATCACCCGCCCGGTGAGCGTCAGCTCGAAGGCGCGCTGGTAGCCGATCAGCCGCTGCAGGAACCAGGCGCCGCCGTCGCCGGGAATGATCCCCAGGTTGAGGAAGGTCTCGCCGAACCTGGCCGCGCGGGACGCGAGGCGCAGGTCCGCCATGTTGGCCAGGTCGAAGCCGGCGCCGATCGCCGGGCCGTTGACCGCGGCGATGACCGGCACCTCCACGCCCTCGAGGGCGAGCGGCAGGCGCTGGATACCCCGGCGGTAGCGGTCGGCCACCTCGGCGACGCTGCCTTCGAAGTCGCCGCCGCGGCGGGCCATGTCCTTGACGTTGCCCCCGGCGGAGAAGGCGCTGCCCGCCCCGGTGATCACCAGCACCGAGACGGCGTCGCAGGCGTTGACCCAGTCGGCCACGGCGAGGATATCGTCGACCAGGGCGGTGCCGGTCAGGGCGTTGCGGACGTCGTGGCGGTCCAGGGTCAGGGTGGCCACCCGCCCCTCCAGGGCGAGGCGGGCGTCGGTCAGGGTCGGCAGGGTCGTGCTCATCGGTCGGGGCCTCGTGCTCTGAATCGGTAGCGCTCAAGGATGACGCCCCCGCGGCCCTGGATCCAGACCGGCCGGCGATTCCCCTGCCCGACCGCCCCGCTCACGGCTCGGCGAACGGCAGCGGCTCGCTGCCCCGGCGCACCTCGAAGACGTTGAGGGTCATGGCCACGAACGCGTAGTAGCCGAAGACGCCCACCAGCTCGACCACCGCCGGCTCGCCGAAGGCCGCCACCGCCTCGGCGTAGAGCGCCTCGTCGACGCGCCGGGTGGTGTAGAGCGTCTTGCCGAGGTGATAGACCAGCGCCTCGTCGTCGCGCTCGAAGGCGGGCTCGCGGCCCGCCTGGAGCGCCTCGATCACCGCCTCGTCGAGCCCGGCCTCGCGGGCGATGGGCGCGTGGATCTGCCACTCGGCCTGGGACTGCCACCAGGCCGCGGTGAAGAGGATCGCGAGCTCGGTGAGCCGCAGCTCCAGGCGGGTGCCGTAGCGGCAGAAGGCGCCGAGGCGCTGGGCGTGGTCGGCCAGCGCCGGGCTGTGGATCCAGGCCAGGAAGGGGCCGTCCAGGTTTCCCCGGGGGCCGCTCAGGATGGCGTCCAGCACGCGACGCTGCTCGGGCGCCATGCTGGCCTCGTCGAGGGGAGAGAGGCGGGAGTCGATCGACATCGGGCGAGGCTCCGTTACGAGTGGGTGAGGACGCGCGCAAGGGCGGCGTCGAGCTTGTCGATGATCTCGTCCAGCTGGGCGTCGTCGAGGATGAAGGGCGGGGCCAGCAGGATGTGGTCGCCGCGGCGACCGTCCAGGGTGCCGCCCATCGGGTAGCACATCAGGCCCTCGTCCATGGCGGCACGCTTGACCGCCGCATGCAGCTTGCGCTCGGGGTCGAAGGGCGTCTTGGCGTCGCGCTCGGCGACCAGCTCGAGCCCGCGGAAGAGCCCCCGGCCGCGAATGTCGCCGACGTGGGGATGGTCGCCGAAGCGCGCCTCGAGGCGCTGCTGGAGCCCCTCGCCCAGGCGCACGACCCGATCCAGCAGCCCGCGCTCCTCGATGGCGCGCTGCACGGCCAGGGCGGCGGCGCAGGCGGTAGCGTGGCCGATGTAGGTGTGGCCGTGCTGGAAGAAGCCCGAGCCTTCGGCGATCGCCGCACGAATCCGCTCGCTGACCAGGGTCGCGCCGATCGGCTGGTAGCCGGCCCCGAGGCCCTTGGCGATGGTCACCAGGTCGGCGGTCACGCCCTCCTGCTCGGCGGCGAACAGGGTGCC
>JAWWBV010000559.1:0-2216 GCA_033720795.1 Halomonas sp.
GGCGATCCTGGTGTATCCATCCTCCACCTGCGGACCTCGCTTGCTCCCCTCGGGCGGCGTTTGTGCGCCTGGGAACTGGTAAATCTCGGCTGTGTCAGTCATAATTGCTTCCATCCTTCGTGGATATTTGAAGCCCGCCCCTGCCTCCACAGCACGGCGGGCTTCGCTCGTTTACAGCCGCAGGCCCAGGCGGCGGATCTGCCGCGCCGTGAGCTTGCCGGTCTGCTGCATCTTCGCGATGCGGTCGCTGTACGCTGTCCTGCCGTCCAGCTCCGTCCATGGAAGACGCCCCTTCTCCATCCAGTCACAGATCGACTGGGCCTTGATGCCCAGCGCATTGCCTACGGCGGTCGGCCCGCCGCAATCCGTGATCAGCTGTTCGAGAGTCGTATCGGCCATGGCGGTCCATTCCGTTAGGTTAATACCTGACAGATTAGCGCAGGCTGCCTTACGCTGGCAAGTTTTCACCACAAACTTGGTATTGCGCAACATCAACGGACGCTTAGAATCAGGGAAACGCCTTAACTTCGGGAAGGAACGGATGGCACGAAGACGCCCTGACGACCTCATCAAGCGCCGTATGTGGAAGGCTTTGCTTCAGGCCGCCCAGCGGCATCACGACCACCCGGCCGAGTACGGAATGATCACGCTGATCGCGCGAGACGCAGGCGTGACGAAGGCGTCTGTGAGCGAGTGGAAGCGAGGCAGTAGCTACCCCGAAGACGCCACGTTGCGGCGCCTGGCGGACCGGTACGGGGTCTCCGTGACCGCGATCGCCGGCTATAACGAGCCGCTGGATGACCTGGGCCCGCCGGACGAGCTGATGCGCCGCGCCTCCGACATCACCGAGCAGGTGTTAACGCGGCTCATGCCGAACGCCGAGCTAGAGCAGTTCATCCAGGTGGCCGGCCGGGCCAACGAGCTGATCCTGGCCGGCAAGAGCGACAACGAGGTGAAAGGAGAGCTGTTCGATCTGGTGAGCGAGATGACCAGTCGGAGCGATGAGTAAGCGGCTGCTACACCACAACCCGCCAAGCAGGCGGGTTTTTTTTCGCCCTGAAATTGACTCAACCCGCTTTGATAGCCTTCTTATCATTTGCAGGCTCGACTATGATCCCGTGACTTCTTGCGTTGGAGGCCAGACAATGCAAGTCTATTTAGGCCACTGTATATAAACACATGGGAGGGGAGTTCGTGAGAAAAGGGACGATCAAGCGCAGCCCGCTGCCCGCGCCGGCCACGCCGCCCGCGCCGGGTCACAACCCAGTCTGGCTGCGAGCCTATGACGTGATGCGAGCCAGGAAATCAGGAAAAAACAGCCGCG
Organism: Halomonas sp.; assembly: GCA_033720795.1. Classification (GTDB taxonomy): domain Bacteria; phylum Pseudomonadota; class Gammaproteobacteria; order Pseudomonadales; family Halomonadaceae; genus Halomonas. The sequence continues at coordinate 1,325 of JAWWBV010000559.1, forward strand.
AAGGGTAAGGCCATCCAGCCTGCCATCTCAAAAAAAATCGCGTAGACCGTCAGGCAACCCTTGACGGTCTTATTTTTTGGGCCTAGTGTAAGGCTAACACCTGACGGAGAAAGGCCATGAACCTCACAAAGCGCCAGACAGAGATAGTCGAGCATCTCGCAGCGGGCGAGACCGCTGACGAGATCGCCGCCGCCTTCTCTCGCTCGGTGCTGACCGTGAGGACGCAGATAAAGCAGGCATGCCAGCGAGTCGGCGCCCGCAACATCGCGAATCTGGTGGCGCTCTCACTCCGCAACGGCTGGATCCACCTCGTCGTCGCGCTGCTGATCAGCACGCTGGTCATGCCGACCGACGAGGCACTGCGGGCCGGGGCACGCCGCCTCACCCGCAAGCAGGAAGAGATCGTCGCCATCGTGTGATGGGGCAGGACGGATGCTGACCGACCAACAGCACGTTCTTTACCAATCAGACGCAAGACACGCAGCGCCAGCCGGTAGCAGGCGGCTCTCCCCCAGCAGGGGAACCGTACCGGGCGCGGACCTAAAAGGGTTGGTCCGCGTAGGCCGCGACAGGGGACAGCAAACCTTGGCGCGAGTCGGAGCGCATCCAGCGCTGCGTGAGGAACGCTGGCCCTTGGCGTACAGGGGCCATCGGGTATCGGCTTGGTCTGGCGCCGCGATGCCAGCGAACGCGAGAGGGGAGACCCCTTCCGCCAGGCTGATACCCGATGCACAACGGACCAGGAGAGCACGATGGATAAGCAAGAGTGGAAGCCCGGCGACAGCTGCGATTGGGCGCCGGAAGGATGCAGCCACGGGCCGCATCGGATCATCGCCGTTCACGAAGACATGGCATGGATCACGACGGGCGAGGGCGATCACGACTTCGCCGA
>JAWWBV010000560.1:0-2215 GCA_033720795.1 Halomonas sp.
CCCTGGTTGACGTAGATCAGGATGTTCTCGTCGCCCTCCTGCTCGGCGACCACGATGCCGTCCTCCGAGGCATCGACGATGCGTTCCAGCAGTTCCGGGCTGATCAGCGGGGATCGTTTCATGCAGGGGCTTCCTGTCGCGGTGCCCCGTCGCGCATCCAGGCGTCGGCAGGGGCGGGGGATATTAGCGGTATCATGGCCAGCCGGCGGCGGGATTTCAACGCGCGCGGCGCGCCGATCACTCCACCTCGGGCAGGCGTTGGGCGCTGGCGGCGGCGGCCAGACCCATCAGGGCCAGCACGGCCAGCAGTCCGGCGCTGCCGAGCCACTGGGCCAGCAGGCCCACGACGCCGCCCACGGCCAGCATCAGCACGCCGGTCAACGTATTGGAGAGTGCCACATAGAGGGCCCGGTTGTCGGCCCCGGCCATGTCGACGACGTAGGTCTTGCGTCCCAGCCGCACGCCGGCATGGACGATCACCAGCAGCGCATAGACCAGCGCGTAGGGCCAGACGGTCTCGCTCCAGGCCGCCGGCCACCAGGCGAAGGCTGCACCGAGCAGGCAGCCGGCGGCGGTGCCGAGGCCGCCGTCGCGCATCACCCGCCGGCTCGAGGCGTCGGCGCGCTTGCCCCACACCGGACTCGCCAGCAAGCCGGCCACCCCCGAGACGACGATCAGGATGCCCAGCCCGCCGAGCTCGGCGCCGCTCTGCTCCTGGCCCAGCAGCGCCACGTAGGGCAGGGCCAGGGCGCTGGCCAGCAGCAGGGCGCGGGCGACATTGAAATGCAGGAAGACTCGGTCGTCGCGCAGCAGGTGCAGGCCCGTCCTGATGCTGTCCCAGGCGTTCTCGCCGCCCTCCACGGCGCCGGGCACCTCCTCGATGCGCGCCGCGCAGAGCGCATTGACGGCCCAGCCCAGCGCGGCGACGCCGAGCAGCACGGCCAGCGCCAGTTCCCCGGGACGGTCGCCGAGCAGCACCAGCACGCCGCCGGCGGCCAGGGTGACGCCTCCCGCCACGCTGCCGCTCCAGCCCATCAGGGTGCCGCGACGCTGCTTGGCGATGGTCTTGCCGAGCACGTCCTTGGTGGCGATCGACGACAGGCCCCGGCCCAGCGACAGCACCACCAGCACGCCGAGCACCAGCGACCCGCCGAGGCCGCCCTGGCCAAACAGGGCCAGCAGGGCGAGCAGGGCCGCGGCGAACGCCTGGAGGGTGCCGCCGAGCACCCAGGCCCACTTGCGCTCGGGCTTGAGGCGAATGAAGCCCGCGATGAACACCTGGGGCAGCAGGGCGCCGGCCTCGCGGATCGGCACCAGCAGGGCGACCATCCACAGCGGCGCGCCGATCATCCCCAGCAGCCAGGGCAGCACCAGCCGGGCGCTGGAGAGCTCGTCGGCCAGCTTGTTGCCCAGTGCGGCGGCGAGGTGCAGGAAGAAGTTGCGCGGCTGCTCCCGGCAGGCCTCGTCGGGGATGTCCCGACACATCCGGCTGTCGTCGTCGCCGGTGAGCCACTCGTAGAGGCGGGTCTGGCTGATCTCGCGGCCGGCCATGCGCACTCCTTTCACTGTCGGTAATGGACGACATTGTTGCGGCATCGCCGGCGCTTGTCACCCCAGGGGCCGGTACCGGGGGGCTGGCGGTCGGACCCTGGTCATGGGGCAGTATCTGTTGGCGCGCGAAAGACAGGAGGGACCCTGGAGTGGCAGGGCAGGTGTCGCAGACAGTGCCGCACGCTTGGCTTAGGATGGGGTGTCCACACTCAGCGTTGCGACAGGGAGGAATCGTGTCACGTATCAGAATTCACTACTGTACTCAGTGCCAGTGGCTGCTGCGCAGCGCCTGGTACGCCCAGGAGCTGCTGTCGACCTTCGGTGAGGCCCTCGACGGCGTCGAGCTGGTGCCCTCGCACGGCGGCTATTTCGAGATCTTCCTGGACGAGGCCTCCCTCTGGGAGCGCAAGCGCGACGGCGGCTTCCCCGACATCAAGGCGCTCAAGCAGGCGGTGCGCGACCGCCTCGACCCCGACCGCGACCTCGGGCACATCGACCGATGAGTGCGGCGACCGCCCACTCGGATCGTCAGGCGATGCTCTTCGGCCTGGGCGCGGTGGCGCTCTGGTCCACCGTGGCCACCGCCTTCAAGGTCGCGCTCGCCTACATGTCGCCGCTGGAGCTGATGTGGCTCGCCTCGCTGGTCTCCTGGGCGCTGATGGGC
>JAWWBV010000561.1:0-2215 GCA_033720795.1 Halomonas sp.
ATCACCCTGGAGTTCCAAGAGGGCACCGACCCCATCCTGGCGCTGGACGACGTCCGCCAGCAGGTCGACGAGTTTAACAAACTGCCGGCGGACGCCGAGGAGCCCCAGGTCGCCCGGGCGGCGCGCTACGAGCCGGTGGCCCGGCTGCTGGTGCACGGCGAGGTCACGCCCCGGGAGCTTCGCCACCTGGCCAACCGTTTCGAGGACCAGCTGCTCCAGGCCGGCATCGACCGGGTGGAGATCAGCGGCCTGCCCGACCAGCAGATCAGCATCGAGGTCCCGGCCGAGCGCCTGCAGGGGCTGCAGCTCGGCCTCGGCGAGATCGCCGAGCGCATCGAGGCGATGTCCCGCGACCTGCCGGCGGGGCTGCTCGGCCAGCAGGACAGCACCCGCGAGCTGCGCGCCGTGGAGCAGCGCCGCGACGCCCTGGCCTTCGCCGACCTGCCGGTGCTCAGCGGCGAACGGGTCCAGCTGCGCCTGGGCGACATCGCCGTCATCCGCCAGGAGGCCCGCGAGCCCTCGGTGACCCTGAGTCGCGACGGCCACCCGGCGGTGGAGCTGATGCTGCAGCGAAGCGAGAACGGCAACTCGCTGGCCGCCGCCGAGGTGCTCAATCGCTGGCTCGACGAGACCCGCCCCCAGCTGCCGCCCTCGGTGGAGCTCGAGGTGCACGACGAGACCTGGCAGCTGATCGCCGAGCGCATCTGGCTGCTGATCAGCAACGGCCTGGGCGGGCTCGCGCTGGTGCTGCTGCTGCTCTACTTCTTCCTGCCCGCCCGGGTGGCGCTGTGGGTGGCCATCGGCATTCCCACCGCCTTCCTGGCGGCCATGGCGGTGTTCTGGGTGATCGGCGGGTCGATCAACATGATCTCGCTGTTCGCGCTGATCATGGCGCTGGGGGTGATCGTCGACGACGCCATCGTGGTCGGCGAGGACGCCGACGCCCACTTTCGCGGCGGCGAGCCCGCCCGCCATGCCTCCGAGGGGGCCGCCCGGCGCATGCTGTGGCCGGTCATCGCCTCGTCGCTGACCACGGTGGCCGCCTTCATGCCGCTGCTGCTGGTGGGCGGGGTGATCGGCAACATCCTCGGCGATATCCCGGTGGTGATGATCTGTGTACTCATCGCCTCGCTGCTGGAGTGCTTCGTGGTGCTGCCGGCCCACCTGCGCAACGCCTTCGTGCCCGGAAAGACGCCGCGGCGCCACCCGCTGTCGCGCCCCCGGGAGCGCTTCGAGACGGCCTTCGAGCGCTTTCGCGAGGGGCCCTTCCGGCGCTTCTCGGCGCTGACCCTGCGCCACCGCGGCGCCACGCTCGCCTCGGCGCTCGCGGTGGTGCTCTTCACCGTCGGCCTGCTGGTCGGGGGGCGCCTGGAGTTCACCTTCTTCCCGACGCCCGAGCCCAACATCCTCTATGCCAACGCCAGCTTCGTGGCCGGCACCGATAGTGGCACCGTCGACGCGCTGCTGGAGCAGATGCAGGCCGCCCTGGACGAGACCGAGGCGGCGCTCGGCGGCGGGCTCGTCCAGCACGCCGTGACGCGCCACGGGGCCACCATCTCGAGCGGCGAGCAGGGGCGCAACGGCGACAACGTCGGCTCGATGATGATCGAGCTCACCCCCTCGGACGATCGCGACGTGCGCAACGCCGCGTTCATCCGCGCCTGGCGTGCGCGGATGGACGAGCCGGCGGGCCTGGAGAACCTGACCATCAACGAGCGCGCGGCGGGCCCGCCCGGCAAGGACGTCAACATCCGCCTGACCGGCGAGTCGGCGGAGGACCTCAAGGCCGCCGCGGCATCGCTCTCCCGCTCGCTGCGCGAGCTGCCCGGCGTGCTGGATACCGAGGACGACATGCCCTGGGGGCGCGAGCAGCTCCTCTACCGGGTGAGCCCCCACGGCGAGGCCCTGGGGCTGACCACCCTCGAGCTGGGCCGACAGCTCCGGGCGGCCTTCGACGGCCGCCTGGTGCAGATCTACCAGGACGGCGCCGACGAGATCGAGGTGCGGGTGATGCTGCCCCGGGAGCAGCGCGAGCGGCTCTCGACGCTGTCGCGGCTGACGGTGCGCACCCCGCAGGGGCGCTTCGTGCCGCTGGACCAGGTCATGGTGCTCGACCATCGCCAGGGCTTCGAGGCGCTGCGCCATGCCGACGGCCGCCTGGCGGTGGAGGTGACCGCCGAGCTCGACGGCGAGATCACCAACGCCGAGCGGGTGC
>JAWWBV010000562.1:0-2195 GCA_033720795.1 Halomonas sp.
CAAGAGCGCCCAGCTCGCCCGCCTGCTCAAGCAGGCCGGCTGCGAGGTGCGCGTGGTCATGACCGAGGGCGCCCAGGCCTTCATCACGCCGCTGACGCTGCAGGCGCTGACCGGCGAGCCGGTGCGCACCTCGCTGCTCGACCCCGAGGCGGAGGCCGGCATGGGCCACATCGAGCTGGCCCGCTGGGCCGACACCATCCTGATCGCCCCGGCGACCGCCGACCTGATGGCGCGCCTCGCCCACGGCCACGCCGACGACCTGCTGACCACCCTGTGCCTGGCGAGCGACGCCGAGACGGTGATGGCCCCGGCCATGAACCAGGCCATGTGGCGCCATCCGGCGACAGCGCGCAACGCCGACCGGCTCGCCCGGGACGGCTGGCGGCTGCTGGGGCCGGACAGCGGCGACCAGGCCTGCGGCGACGTGGGCCCGGGACGCATGCTGGAGCCCGAGGCGATCGTCGCGGCGCTGCTGTCCAAGGCGCCTGCCGAGGCGCGCGAGGCCGAGGGGCTGACCGTGACCATCACCGCCGGCCCCACCCGGGAGGCGCTGGACCCGGTGCGCTACCTCTCCAACCACAGCTCCGGCAAGATGGGCTACGCCCTGGCCGCCGCCGCCGCCGCGCTCGGCGCCCGGGTGCGGCTGATCAGCGGCCCGGTGGCGCTGTCCACCCCGGAGGGCGTGGAGCGCATCGACGTGGAGAGCGCCCGGGAGATGCACGAGGCGGCCCAGCGCCTGGCGCCCGACAGCGATCTCTTCATCGGCTGCGCCGCCGTGGCCGACTACCGCGCCGAGACGGCCGCCGAGCACAAGATCAAGAAGGTCGATGGCGAGGATGGCCTCACCCTGCGCCTGATCAAGAACCCCGATATCATCGCCGCGGTGGCGGCCCTGGCCGATCGCCCCTTCGTCGTCGGCTTCGCCGCCGAGACCCGCGACCTCGAGGCCTACGCCCGGGACAAGCTGACCCGCAAGGGGCTGGACCTGATCGTCGCCAACGACGTCTCCGACCCCGAGATCGGCTTCGGCACCGATCACAACGCCGCCCTGTTGCTGTGGCGCGACGGCGAGACCGAGGGCCGCGAGGCGCTCTCGCCCCAGCCCAAGGCCGATCTCGCCCTGGCGGTGGTGCGCCGCGCCCTGGCCTGCCTGGCAGCCCGACACACCCCCTGACACCGCATCCCGAGGAGCCCCGATGTCTCTCGCCCCCGACGAACGCCCGCGTCTCGCCGTCAAGCTGCTCGACGAGCGCCTGCGCGACGCGATGCCCCGCTATGCCACCGACGGCTCCGCCGGCATGGACCTGCACGCCCTGCTCGACGCCCCGTTGACCCTGCAGCCCGGCCAGTGCGAGCTGATCCGCACGGGCCTCGCCATCCACATCGCCGACCCTGGCCTCGCCGGCATGATCCTGCCCCGCTCGGGGCTGGGCCACAAGCACGGCATCGTGCTCGGCAACCTGGTCGGCCTGATCGACTCCGACTACCAGGGCGAGCTGATGATCTCCACCTGGAACCGGGGCCAGGCCCCCTTCACCATCGAGCCCTTCGAGCGGCTGGCACAGTACGTGCTTGTGCCTGTGGTGCAGGCCCGGCTCGAGATCGTCGACGACTTCGACGAAAGCCTCCGCGGCGACGGCGGCTTCGGCAGCTCGGGCCGGCGCTGAGCCACACGCACTCCCACAATGGATGGAACCCATGACCCCAGAGACCGTACCCGCCTCGATCTTCCGCGCCTACGACATCCGCGGCATCGTCGATGACACCCTGACCGAGACCGGCGTCGAGCAGATCGGCCGCGCCATCGGCAGCGAGGCCCGCGCCCGCGGCGAATCCACCGTGGTCGTCGCCCGCGACGGCCGCCTCTCCGGGCCGCGCCTGCTCGCCGCCCTGACCAGCGGCCTGACGTCGACCGGGTGCGACGTCATCGACGTCGGCATGGTGCCCACGCCGGTGCTCTACTTCGCCACCCACGTGCTCGAGGGCACCGCCTCCGGCGTGATGGTCACCGGCAGCCACAACCCGCCGGACTACAACGGCTTCAAGATCGTGCTGGGCGGCGAGACGCTCTCCGGCGAGGCGATCACCGCGCTGCACACCCGCCTCGCCACGAATGATCTCGCCGAGGGCGAGGGCCAGACGCGCCAGGAAGACGTGCGCGAGGCCTATCTCGCGCGCATCCTCGGCGACGTGAC
>JAWWBV010000563.1:0-2194 GCA_033720795.1 Halomonas sp.
AGATGCGCCAGGCGCTGGACGCCTGATCCTCCTCGCCAACGAATCGACCCTGCTCCCGGCGCCGCCGGGAGCATCAGCCTTTACGGAAGTGTTTCTGACATGAGCTGGCTAGACAAGATCGTGCCCTCGGTAGGCCGCATCCAGCGCAAGGATCGCCGCGCAAGCGTCCCCGACGGCCTGTGGCGCAAGTGCCCCAAGTGCGAAGCGGTGCTCTATCTCCCGGAGCTGGAAAAGCACCATAGCGTCTGCCCCAAGTGCGACCATCACCTGCGCCTGACCGCCCGCAAGCGGCTCGACTGGTTCCTGGACAAGGAGGGCCGCGAGGAGATCGCGCCCAAGCTGGAGCCCATCGATCGCCTCAAGTTCCGCGACTCCAAGAAGTACCGGGATCGCCTGGTGGCGGCTCAGAAGGCCACCGGCGAGAACGACGCGCTGATCGCCATGCGCGGCTCCCTCGAGGGGCTGCCGGTGGTCGCGGTGGCCTTCGAGTTCACCTTCATGGGCGGCTCCATGGGCGCCGTGGTGGGGGAGAAGTTCGTGCGTGCCGCCACCATCGCCCTCGAGGAGGGCATCCCGCTGGTCTGCTTCGCCGCCTCGGGCGGGGCGCGGATGCAGGAGGCGCTCTTCTCGCTGATGCAGATGGCCAAGACCTCGGCGGCCCTGGAGAAGCTCAAGCAGGCCGGCGTGCCCTACATCTCGGTGCTCACCGATCCGGTGTTCGGCGGTGTCACGGCGTCCCTGGCGATGCTCGGCGATCTCAACGTGGCCGAGCCCAACGCGCTGATCGGCTTCGCCGGGCCGCGGGTCATCGAGCAGACCGTGCGCGAGAAACTCCCCGAGGGCTTCCAGCGCAGCGAGTTCCTGCTCGAGCACGGCACCGTGGACATGATCGTCCATCGCGGCGAGATCCGCTCGCGCCTGGGCGGCGTGCTGCGCAAGCTGACTCATCAGCCGCTGAGCGGTGAGGAGCCCGTCGCGGAAGCGCCGGACCTGGTGCAGGCGGCCGAACAGGCGGAGCAGGAGGAGGCGCTCGCCACGGCGCCCGAGGTCGACGCGGCGCAGGACGCGGAGCGCGACGCCGAGCCGAATGGCGAGCGTCCCGACGCGGCGCGCTGACCGATCCCCATGAGCGAGCACGCCCTGCCCACGACGCTTCCGGCCTGGCTGGCCCGGCTGGAAGCGGCCCATCCGGTCGGCATCGACCTCGGCCTCGACCGCGTGGCCGAGGTCGCGCGCCGCATGGGCCTGTTCGAGGCGCCGCCGGCGTCTCGCGTCATCACCGTCGCCGGCACCAACGGCAAGGGGTCGACGGTGGCCATGCTCGAGGCCCTGGCCCGGGCCCACGGCCTGACCACGGCGGCCTACACCTCGCCCCACCTGCTGCGCTACAACGAGCGCCTGCGGCTGGATGGCCGGCAGGCCGATGACGCCACCCTGATCGCCGGCTTCGAGGCGGTCGAGGCGGCGCGGCTCGCAGGCGAGCCGATCAGCCTGACCTACTTCGAGGTGGGCACCCTCGGGGCGCTGTGGGCGATCGCCCGGCAGCGCCCGGCGCTGGCGATCCTCGAGGTGGGGCTGGGCGGCCGCCTGGATGCCGTCAATATCATCGATCCGGACGTCGCGGTGATCACCACCGTGGCCCAGGATCATGCCGCCTTCCTGGGCACCGACCTCGAGGGGATCGGCCGCGAGAAGGCCGGCATCCTGCGCCCCGGCCGGCCCGCGGTGCTGGGCAGCACGACCCTGCCGGCGAGCGTCACCGAGGTCGCCCGTGAGCGCCAGGCCCGGGTGGTGGCGCTGGGCGAGGCCTTCCGCCGCGAGGGGGAGGGCGCCGGCTGGCGCTGGGCCGGGCAGGACGCCGAGGGGCAGCCCCTCGCGGTTGCCGAGCTGCCCGATCCCGAGTTGCCGCTGGACAATGCCGCCAGTGCCCTGCAGGCCCTGGCGCTCGCCGGGGTGTCGCTGGAGGCGTCGGTCTGCCGCCAGGCCCTCGCCAGCGTGCGGCTGCCCGGGCGCATGCAGTGGCTGGGGCCCTGGTGCCTGGATGTCGGCCATAACCCCCACGCCGCCGACTACGTGGCGCGGCGGCTCGCGGCGCGTCCCTGTCAGGGACGCACCGTCGTCCTGATCGGCATGCTCGCCGACAAGGATGCCGACGGGGTGATCGCCGCCCTGGCGCCGGTAGTGGATGCCTGGG
>JAWWBV010000564.1:0-2192 GCA_033720795.1 Halomonas sp.
CACGGCACCGCCCTGGACCTCGCCGGCCGCGGCGTCGCCGACCCGGGCAGCCTGCGGGTCGCCGTGGCGCTGGCCGCCGAGATGGCGAGTCGCGGCGGCCCTAGCTAAACGAGCATTAGGGCCGTTCGAGGGCGCCGGGGATAGGCCGAAGCGGAGGTCCGATGCCAGGGGTGAGGAGCACTGCTCCGAACGGGCCGGCCAGGGATGGCCGGCACCGGCCCTGCAAGCGCAGCGGGACGCGAGAGCGACGCAGGGCATCGGTAGCGTACAGGGAGGTATCCACAGCGCCTCCGCGAATGGTCTATCGCCGGATCAGCCCCGACACGGCGGCGATGCGATAGTTAGAACTCTAGTGATATAAGGACACCCCCGAATGGCATCCCGCCCCCCGGTTCACCAGGCCCGCAAGCGCTTCGGCCAGAACTTCCTGCGCGACCACGGCGTCATCTCGCGCATCGTGCGTGCCATCGGACCGCGTCCCGGCGACCGGCTGGTCGAGATCGGCCCCGGCCAGGGCGCCCTGACCGAGCCGCTGCTCGAGGCCGCCGGCGGCCACCTCGAGGTGATCGAGCTCGATCGCGACCTGATCCCCGGGCTGCGGGTGCAGTTCTTCGACAAGCCCGGCTTCATCATCCACGAGGGCGACGCCCTGAAGGTGGATTTCCAGGCCCTGAGGGGCGAGGGTCCGGCGCTGCGCGTGGTCGGCAACCTGCCCTACAACATCTCCACGCCGCTGATCGTCCACCTGCTCCAGGCCGGCGAGGCCGTGGCCGACATGCACTTCATGCTCCAGAAGGAGGTGGTCGAGCGGCTGGCCGCCGCGCCCGGCGGCCCCGACTGGGGGCGGCTGTCGGTGATGGCCCAGTACCACTGCCGGGTCGATGCCCTCTTCACGGTGCCGCCGGAGGCCTTCGTGCCCCGCCCCAAGGTCGACTCGGCGATCGTGCGCCTCACGCCCCACGAGAGCCTGCCCCATCCGGCCCGGGACGAGGCGTTGCTCTTCGACCTGGTGCGCCAGGCCTTCGGCCAGCGGCGCAAGACCCTGCGCAACAACCTCAAGGGGCGCATCGAGGCCGAGACCCTCGAGGCGCTGGGCATCGATCCGGGCCGTCGTCCCCAGACGCTGGACGTCGAGGAGTTCGTGCGCATCGCCAACCACCTGGCCGCGGCCGGGGAAGGAGAAGTCTCATGACGTCGACGATGCCCGAGGGGCTCGAGAACGCCATCCGCGTCGACGTGGCGCCGGACTTCCGCCTGGACGAATCCGATCCCGACGAGCAGCGCTTCGTCTTCAGCTACACCGTCACCGTGCACAACGCCTCCGACCACAGCGTCCAGCTGCTCGCCCGCTACTGGAAGATCACCCAGGGCAGCGGCAAGGTGCAGGAGGTGCGCGGCAAGGGGGTGGTCGGCCAGCAGCCGCTGATCGGCCCCGGCCAGAGCTTCCGCTACACCAGCCGGGCGATCCTCGACGGCCCCGTGGGGGTGATGGAGGGCGCCTACACCTGCGTCGATGCCGCCAGCCAGCGCCCCTTCGAGGTGGCGATCTCCCCCTTCCGGCTGGCCGGACCCAACCAGGTACACTAGATCCCGTGACACGCAGCGCAACGGAGCCGACATGACCACCTATGCCATCGGCGACCTCCAGGGTTGCCACGCGGAGTTCGTCGCCCTGCTCGAGCGGCTCGACTTCGACCCGCGCCGCGACCGGCTGTGGCTGGCCGGCGACCTGGTCAACCGCGGCCCCGGCTCGCTCGCCTGCCTGCGCGAGGCGATGGCGCTGGGCGAGGCCGTAAGCGTGGTGCTCGGCAACCACGACCTGCACCTGCTGGCGGTGGCCCGGGGCGGCGCCCGGGAGAACCGCAAGGATACCCTGGCGTCGATCCTCGCCGCCCCGGACCGCGAGCGGCTGCTCGACTGGCTGCAGACGCGCCCGCTGCTGGTGCGCCGGGAATCGCCGATCCAGGGCGAGACCGTGATGACCCATGCCGGCCTGCTGCCCCAGTGGTCGGTGGCCAAGGCGGCGGGCCTCGCCGCCGAGGCCGAGGCGCGGCTCGCCGGCGAGGGCGCCGGCGCCTTCCTCGAGGCGATGTACGGCAACGAGCCGGCCTGCTGGCGCGACGACCTCGACGGCATCCCGCGGCTGCGGATGATCGTCAACGCCTTCACCCGCATGCGCTTCCTCGATGCCC
>JAWWBV010000565.1:0-2189 GCA_033720795.1 Halomonas sp.
GGCACCGGCACCAACGGCCAGTCGCTCACCGACGGCCTGGTGGTGGACGTCTCGCGGCACATGAACGCCATCCTCGACATCGACGTCGAGAACCGCCGGGTGCGCGTCCAGGCCGGGGTGGTCAAGGACCAGCTCAACGCCGCGCTCAAGCCCCACGGGCTCTTCTTCGCCCCGGACCTCTCCACTTCCAACCGCGCCACCATCGGCGGCATGATCTCGACCGACGCCAGCGGCCAGGGCAGCTGCGAGTACGGCAAGACCCGCGACCACGTGCTCGAGCTTTCGACGGTGCTGCTCGGCGGCGAGCGCCTGGTCAGCCGCCCGCTGGCCGACGAGGAACTCGCGCCGCTGTGCGAGCGCGACGACGTCACCGGCACCGCCTACCGCACCGCCCGGGAGATCATCGACACCCAGCGCGAGCGGATCGAGGCCGTCTTCCCGCCGCTGAACCGCTGCCTGACCGGCTACGACCTGGCGCACTTGAGGACGGCGGAAGGCAAGCTCGACCTCAACAGCCTGCTGTGCGGCTCCGAGGGCTCGCTCGGCCTGCTCGACGAGGCGGTGCTCAACGTGCTGCCGATCCCCCAGCACTCGACCCTGGTCAACGTGCGCTACGCGGGCTTCATGGACGCCCTGCGCGACGCTCGGGCGCTGATGGGGAGCGGCGACTCTTCACAAGATCAGCCGCAGGCGCCGCCCACCTCCATCGAGACGGTGGACGACACCGTGCTGCTGCTCGCCATGGAGGACTTCGTCTGGGACAGCGTCGCCGAGTTCTTCCCCGCCGGGGACACGCCGGTGCGTGGCATCAACCTGGTCGAGTTCAACGACGACAACCCGGAGCGCCTCGCCCACCGGGTCGAGGCCTTCTGCCGCCACCTGGAGACCGACGCGGGCGTCGAGCGCCTCGGCTTCACCCTGGCCGAGGGCCGCGCCCGGATCCAGCGGGTCTACGCCATGCGCAAGCGCGCCGTGGGCCTGCTGGGCAATGCCAAGGGCGAGAAGCGCCCGATCCCCTTCGTCGAGGACACCGCGGTGCCGCCGGAGCACCTGGCGGACTTCATCGCGGAGTTCCGCGCCGCCCTCGACGCCCGGGGGCTCGCCTACGGCATGTTCGGCCACGTGGATGCCGGGGTGCTCCATGTGCGCCCGGCGATCGACATGAAGGACCCCGAGCAGGAGCGGCTGATCCGCGAGGTCTCCGACGAGGTGGCGGCGCTGACGCAGAAGTACGGCGGCCTGCTGTGGGGCGAGCACGGCAAGGGCGTGCGCTCCGAGTACGCGCCGGCCTTCTTCGGCGAGCTCTACCCCAGCCTGCAGCGGGTCAAGGCGGCCTTCGACCCCCATAACCAGCTCAATCCCGGCAAGATCGCCACGCCGCTTTCCATCCCACCCGACGACGTGGGAACCCCGCCCGACGCCGCGTCTCTCTCCATCCCGCCCGACGACGCGGGTAGGGCCCCTTCGGCAGAGAATGAGGCGCGCGCAACGTCGAGTGACGACGCCGAGGAGCAGGCGGTCAAGTTCGTCGACCCCGGCCTGCTGGCCGTCGACGGCGTGCCCACCCGGGGCCAGTTCGACCGCACCATCGACGAGCGGGTCTGGCAGGCCCACGCCGCCACCGTCTACTGCAACGGCAACGGCGCCTGCTACAACTACGACCCCGACGACGCCATGTGCCCCTCCTGGAAGGCCACCCGCGACCGGGTCCACTCGCCCAAGGGGCGCGCCAGCCTGATCCGCGAGTGGCTGCGCCTGCAGGGCGAGGCCGGCGTCGACCTCGTCGAGGAGTCGCGCCGCCAGCGCACCGAGGGGGCCTGGGGCTTCGTCAGGCGCCTGCCGCGCCGCGCCCTCAACACCTGGCGCCGCGACCGCGAGGCGGACTTCTCCCACGAGGTCTACGACGCCATGGCGGGGTGCCTGGCCTGCAAGTCCTGCGCCGGCCAGTGCCCGGTCAAGGTCAACGTGCCGGACTCCCGCTCGCGCTTCCTCGAGGCCTACCACGGCCGCTACCTGCGCCCGGTGCGGGACTACCTGGTCGGCGGCATGGAGTTCCTGCTGCCCGCCCTCTCCCGGGTCGCCCCGCTCTACAACGCCGCCCTGGGCAACCGCCTGGTCGACCGCCTGCTGGCCGGCCCCGTCGGCCTGGTCGACAGCCCCCGGCTCTCCCGGGCGAGCCTGAGAAAGCA
>JAWWBV010000566.1:0-2179 GCA_033720795.1 Halomonas sp.
CAGCGGCCGCGCCATCGACCACGATCAGGCCGGCTCCATGGAGAAGAAGAAGCGCGAGGGGTACTTCTAAATGTCACACCAGTCCAACCTGATCGCCGACAACATCGATCAGTACCTGCACGAGCACGAAAACAAGGACCTGCTGCGCTTCATCACCTGCGGCAGCGTCGACGACGGCAAGTCGACCCTGATCGGGCGGCTGCTCCACGACTCCAAGATGATCTTCGACGACCAGCTGGCGGCGATCACCCAGGCCTCGAAGAAGAGCGGCACCACCGGCGAGGCGGTGGACCTGGCGCTGCTGGTCGACGGCCTGCAGTCCGAGCGGGAGCAGGGCATCACCATCGACGTGGCCTACCGCTTCTTCTCCACCGACAAGCGCAAGTTCATCATCGCCGACACCCCGGGCCACGAGCAGTACACCCGCAACATGGCCACCGGCGCCTCCACGGCGAGCCTGGCGATCATCCTGATCGATGCGCGGTATGGCGTTCAAACGCAGACCCGACGGCACAGCTTCATCGCCGACCTGCTGGGCATCCAGCACCTGGTGATCGCGGTCAACAAGATGGACCTGGTCGACTTCGACGAGGCGCGCTTCGAGGAGATCGTCGCCGAGTATCGCGCCTTCGCCGGCGAGCTCTCGGCATCCGACATCCGCTTCGTGCCGCTCTCGGCGCTGGAGGGCGACAACGTCGTCAATCCGAGCGAGCGCACGCCCTGGTACGCCGGCCCGCCGCTGCTCGAGCTGCTGGAAGAGGTGGAGGTGAGCCGCGATCGCAACCTGACCGACCTGCGCCTGCCGGTGCAGTACGTCAATCGTCCGGATCTCGACTTCCGCGGCTACGCCGGCACCCTGGAGGCGGGCATCCTGCGCCCGGGACAGGCCATCAAGGTGCTGCCCTCCGGCAAGACCTCGACGGTTGAGCGCATCGTCACCTTCGATGGCGACCTGGATATCGCCTGGCCGGGCCAGGCGATCACCGTCACCCTGGCGGACGAGCTCGACATCTCCCGGGGCGACTGGATCGTCGCCGAGGATGCCGAGGTCATCCAGGCCGACGCCTTCGAGGCGGACATCGTGTGGATGCACGACGAGCCCCTCGTCCCCGGGCGACCGGTCGACATCCGCCTGGCCGGGCGCTCCGTGGCGGGTCGGGTCGGCGAGATCCTCCACCAGGTCGACGTCAACAGCCAGGCGCGCCATCCCGCCGAGCGCCTCGAGCTCAATGCCATCGCCCGCTGCCGGGTCGAGCTGACCGCCGAGGTGCCGCTGGACGACTATGGCACGAGCCCCGGCACCGGCAGCTTCATCGTCATCGACCGGCTCACCAACGTCACGGTGGGCGCCGGGATGATCCGCGGTGTCGCCCAGTCGGGCAGCCGGCCGGCCGGCGAGGTGGACTGGGCCGGCTTCGAGCTGGAGCTCAACGCCCTGGTGCGCAAGTACTTCCCGCACTGGGAGGCGAAGGACCTTCGCGAGCTGCTCAAGTAGCCCGATGAATCCGGCCATACACGAGCCCGGCGACCTGTGTCGTCGGGCTCGTTGTCGTCTGGGGCAGGCGGTTGGGAAACCGGCTCTGGTAGGCTGGGTCCAATGAGCTGACCCCGCCCCGGAGCCCGACCCGATGATCGTCCTGGCAATCGCCCTGCTGCTGGCCCTCTTCCTGCTGCCCAACGTCTGGGCCAAGTGGGTGCTGTCGCGTCACGCCCGGGGGCGCGAGGAGTACCCCGGCACCGGCGGTGAACTCGCCGAGCACCTGATCCGGCGACTCGGCCTTGAGGGCGTGCGGGTGGAGGTGACCGAGCAGGGCGATCACTACGATCCCGAGGCGCGCCGGGTGCGGCTCTCCCAGGAACACTACAGGGGGCGCTCGCTCACGGCGGTGACGGTGGCGGCCCACGAGGTGGGCCATGCCATCCAGCATCGGGAGGGCTACGCGCCGCTGCTGGCCCGCTCGCGGCTGGTGGCCGTGGCGCAGAAGGCCGAGAAGGTCGGGGCGCTGCTGATGATGGCCGCGCCCTTCCTGTTCGTGCTGACGCGCCTGCCCGGCGGCCTGGTCGTCGTGGTGGCCCTGGCGGTGGCGAGCTTCGGCACCGCGGCGCTGGTGCACCTGGTGACCCTGCCGGTGGAGTTCGATGCCAGCTTCGGGCGGGCCCTGCCGCTGCTCGCCGAGTA
>JAWWBV010000567.1:0-2178 GCA_033720795.1 Halomonas sp.
CGACGGCGGCCTCGGGCACCGGCAGGTCCCAGGCGAGCGAGAGGTCCTCGACGCCGAGCAGGCGCGCGAAGTCCAGGTAGGACTCGAGCACGTGGGCGCGGGGATGGGGGGCCAGCTGGCGCTGGGTGAACCAGTGCTGGGCATCCTTGGCCCGCGCCTTGTCGTAGCCCACCCGCAGGTCGGCCTTGAGCCCCAGGGAGAGCACGCTGGCGCGCAGCGCCTGCTGCATGTGCAGCAGCAGGTCGAAGCGCGTATCGGCGAGCTGGCGCCACAGGGCCCGCATGCCGGCCAGGCCCGTCGCCTTGTCGTAGACCACGAACTCGACCCCGGAGAGGCCCGCCAGTAGACTGTGCTCGCCCTTGCCGACGATCCAGGTGATCCGCGCCTCGGGCCACTGACGCTGCAGGGCACGGACTGTCGGCACCAGGTTACAGACATCGCCCAGGGCGGAGAGTCGCAGCACGCAGATGTGCTGGGGTCGATCGGGCAGAGGATGCTTCATGCGGTTGGCAACGTATCGAGCGGGAAAGAGTTGCATTCTATATGATGCGGACAGTTTATGTGACGCCGGCCGGGCGCCACAAACCGCGCCGCGGCTCATCGCCGAGGGCTTCGACCCCGCCTGGTGGCGCGACGCCGGCCGGGTCACCGGCGAGGCGCCGGGCCGCGGCGCCAGCCTCTTCCTGGACGCCGGCGACGGCGTCGAATGGGTGCTGCGCCCCTACCGCCGCGGCGGCCTGATCGCGCGACTCAGCGAGACCCGCTACCTCTGGACCGGCCTTGAGCGCACCCGCGCCTTCCACGAGCTGCGCCTCACCGCCCGCCTGCGCGAGCGCGGCCTGCCGGTGCCCCGCCCGGTGGCGGCTCGGGTGACGCACCACGGCCTCACCTACGAGGCGGCGCTCGTCACCGTGCGCATTCCCGGCGCCCGCGCCCTCGCCGAACTGATCACGCACGAGCAGGCCGACGAGGCCCTGCTCGTGCGGGTCGGCGCCACCGTGCGCCGCTTCCACGACGAAGGCCTCGACCACGTCGACCTCAACGCCCGCAACCTGCTGATCGACCCCGAGGGGCGGGTCTGGCTGATCGACCTGGACCGCTGCCGACTGGGGCGGCCCGGCCGCTGGCGTGCGGCCAACCTGGCGCGCCTGCAGCGCTCCTTCGAGAAGTTCGGCGCCCCCGAGGCCATGGCGGCCGTGCGCCGCGGCTACGAGGCCTCGGCGTAGGCGACCAGCAGTTCCGTCACGTGCCGCTCGAGGGTGAAGTCGCGCTCGACGCGCGAGCGCGCCGCCTCTCCCAGCCGCTCCCTCAGGGCCGCATCGTCGGCCAGCTCGGCCAGGGCCCGGCCCCAGGCCGCGGGATCGTCGGGCGCGGCGAGCCGGCCCGTGGCGGGCTCGATCAGCTCGGGCAGGGCGCCGCTGTCGCTGCCGACCACCGCCTTGCCGGCCGCCATGGCCTCGATCACCGTCAGGCCGAAGGCCTCGTTGCGCGACGGCACGCAGACGATGTCCATCGCCTCGAAGAGCCGCGGCAGGTCGCGGCGAAAGCCGGCGAAAGTGATGCGCGCCTCCAGGCCGAGCGCGCGGACCCGCTCGCGCAGCTCGGCGACGAAGGCCTCGTTGCTGCCCTCATCGGCGGAGAGCCCGCCGACCAGCAGGCCCTGCCAGGCCAGGTCCGGCCGCTGCTCGGCCAGCCAGGCCAGCGCCTCGACCCACACCCGCTGCCCCTTGCCCGGGGTCAGTCGCCCGGCCAGGCCGATCGCCACGGCGCCCGGCGCCACGCCGAGCGCCTCGCGCAGCGCCGCCCGTTCGTCCGGCGACAGCCGCGGCGCGTAGGGCGCCGGGTCGATGCCCAGGTAGAGCCGCTGGATGCGCGCGGCGGGCAGGGGAAAGGCCGCCTGGTTGCGGCGGCGGGTCGTCTCGCTGATGGAGAACACCCGGCTGACGCGGCCGTAGGCCCAGCGATGGTAGGGATCCTTCTTGGGACGGGTGACGCCCATATGGTCGGTGAAGAAGAGCCGCAGGGAGGGGCGCAGGCTCACCAGCAGGGCGCCCAAGCGCAGGTCGCTGGACTTGTGGCAGTGCAGCACGCCGATCCCGTGGGCCTTCAGGTAGGCCAGCAGCCGGCCGATCCCCAGCAGGGCGCGACCGCGCGAGGGCACCGTCAGCGGCGTGATGC
>JAWWBV010000568.1:0-2174 GCA_033720795.1 Halomonas sp.
AGGGTGCGCCCGCGCATGTAGGCCAGCGGGGCGATCTCGATCACCTGGCGCTCGATCAGCTTGGCCACCTGCTCGAAGCCGATCATCTCGTAGAGGGCGTCGTAGAGCGGGCGCAGGTAGGGATCGATCTTCTGGGCCAGGTCGCCGGGCAGGAAGCCGAGCTTCTCGCCGGCCTCCACGGCCGGGCGCACCAGCAGGATGCGGCGTACCTCCTGCTGGTTGAGCGCCTCCACCGCGGCGGCCACGGCCAGGTAGGTCTTGCCGGTGCCGGCCGGCCCGATGCCGAAGTTGATGTCGTGGGCACGGATGCTCGAGACGTAGCCCTGCTGGTTGAGGCCGCGGGGCTTGATCAGCGTGCGCGGGGTGCGCAGCAACACCTCGTCGTCGGCCTCATCGCCCTCCTCCTCGTCCAGCGCCTCGAGCCCGGACTCCTGCAGGAAGAGGTGCACGGTGTCGGGCTCCAGGTCGTTGGCCTCGGTCTCCCGATAGAGATGCTCCAGCACGTTGGCGGCGGCCTTGACGCGATGGGCAGGCCCGGCGAGCTGGAAGATGTTGCCCCGGTTGCGCAGGGTGATGCCGAGCCGTGCCTCGATCAGCTTGAGGTGCTCGTCGCGCTGGCCGCAGAGGTTGGCCAGGCGGCGAGGGTCGTTGGGTTCCAGGTTCAGGGTGATGATGCGGTTGGCCTGAGAAGATGGCTGGCTCAAGACGGGGGAGTCCGTGCGTTGTGGATGTGGCTACCAGCTTACTGCCCCGGCGCCGGCCGGGGCAATCGCTGACTCAGAAGCGCTCGGGAGAGGCGAGCTCGCCGCGCAGGGAGTTGGGCAGCGCCTCGGTGATCTCGACGTCGACGAAGTAGCCGATCAGCTCGAAGGGGTTGGCGGCGCGGAAGTTGACCACCCGGTTGTTCTCGGTGCGTCCCGAGAGCTGGCCGGGGTCGCGGGGCGAGAAGCCGGTGACCAGGATGCGCTGGGTGGTGCCCACCATGCGCCGGCTGATCTGCATCGCCTGCTGGTTGATGCGCTCCTGGAGGATCGCCAGGCGCTGCTTCTTGATGCTCTCCGGGGTGTCGTCCTCGAGGGTCGCCGCCGGGGTGCCGGGGCGCGCCGAGTAGACGAAGCTGAAGGAGTGATCGAAGCCGATGCGATGGATCAGGTCCATGGTCGACTCGAAGTCCTCGGCGGTCTCGCCGGGAAAGCCGATGATGAAGTCCGAGGAGAAGCTGATGTCGGGGCGCAGCGCGCGGATGCGTTCCATCTTCTCGACATACTCCTCCACCGTATGGCCGCGCTTCATGGCGGCGAGCACCCGGTCCGAGCCGGCCTGCACCGGCAGGTGGAGGTGGCTGACCAGCTCCGGGATCTCGGCGTAGGCCTCGATCAGGCTGTCGGAGAACTCCACCGGATGCGAGGTGGTGAAGCGGATGCGATCGATGCCCTCGACGGCGGCCACGCAGGCGATCAGCTCGGCCAGGTCGATCTCGTCGCCGAGCCGGTTCTCGCCGCGGTAGGCGTTGACGTTCTGGCCCAGCAGGTTGATCTCGCGCACCCCCTGGTCGGCCAGGTGGATGACCTCGTCCATCACCGCCTCGAAGGGGCGCGAGACCTCCTCGCCGCGGGTGTAGGGCACCACGCAGAAGGTGCAGTACTTGGAGCAGCCCTCCATGATCGAGACGAAGGCGGTGGCGCCGTCGGAACTCGGCTTGGGCAGGTGATCGAACTTCTCAACCTCGGGGAAGGTGACGTCGACCACCGAGATCTGGTTGTCGGCGCGTGCGTCGAGCATGCCCGGCACCCGGTGCAGGGTCTGCGGGCCGAACACCATGTCGACGTGGGGCGCGCGCTTGCGCAGGGCCTCGCCCTCCTGGCTGGCCACGCAGCCGCCCACGCCGATCACCAGCTCCGGGTTGGCCTCCTTGAGCTTCTTCCAGCGGCCGAGCTGGTGGAAGACCTTCTCCTGGGCCTTCTCGCGGATGGAGCAGGTATTGAGCAGGATGACGTCGGCATCGCGCTCGTCGTCGGTGAGCTCGAGCTGATGGGATTCGCCGAGCAGATCCGCCATGCGCGCGGAATCGTACTCGTTCATCTGGCAGCCGTGCGTCTTGATGAAGAGTTTCTTCGCCATAAGAGTAGGTCGCGGCAGCTGGCGCGACGGGACACCGTTGGATGGACGTGGGG
>JAWWBV010000569.1:0-2161 GCA_033720795.1 Halomonas sp.
AAGGCCAAGGGCGGCACCGTGGTCGGCATCGCCGGCTCCCGGGAGAAGCTCGATTGGCTCGAGGCGCACGGCGTCAAGGCCGTCGGCTACAAGGGCAAGGACGCCGCCCAGCTCACCGCGGCCCTCAACGAGGCCTGCCCGGAGGGCTTCGACGTCTACTACGAGAACGTCGGAGGCACCTGCCTGGAGGCGGCACTGAACACCCTGCGGGTCGGCGCGCGCATCGCCGTGTGCGGCATGATCTCCCGCTACAACGCCGACGGGCCGAGCAGCGGGCCGGGCAACCTGGCGATGATCCTGATTCGCCGCGCCCGCATGCAGGGATTCATCGTCTTCGATCACTGGGCGCACTACCCGCAGTTCCTCGATGAGGTCGGCCCGCAGGTCGAGAACGGCCAGATCGACTACGAGGAGACCGTCGAGGAGGGCCTCGAGCGCACCCCGGACGCCTTCCTCAAGCTGTTCGAGGGCGCCAACCGCGGCAAGATGCTGGTCAGGCTCTGATCCGTCTCCCTTGACGCGAACCCGCCATGAAAGAGGGGGCGCCGGCCGAGCCGGCGCCCCCGTTGCGTTGGCCCCTCCGGGCTGGAATCCTGGCGGTATGCCCCGCCCGCCCCGAGGAGACGGCCATGAACGCCATCAACCCCGAGAAGCTCCACCACAGCAAGTGGACCGCCGTCGCGCCTCGCCACAAGGAGAAGCACTTCCTGGTGACGACACTGCTGCGCGACGAGGAGGAGACCGTGGTCGAGGTGATCCTCGAGGCGGTCTATACCCGCCGCGAGACCACCCTGCCCTGGCAGGCCCTCAAGGACGACGCCACCTGGCGGATGGGCTGGAAGTAAGCGCCGGGTGCTTCACCACCCGGCCGTCATGCTCCCTCGCTGGCCGCGCGATCCTCAGCCGCGCGGGTCCAGCACCCCGGCGTAGCGCACCCCGCTGAGCAGCGCCATCTCACGCTGCCAGGTGGCGAGATCCTGCGGGTTGAACTGATCCAGGCGGTGGTGGCCGCAGGCCCGGGCCAGCACCTGCATCAGCGCGACGGAGGACTCGAGGAAGGTCGTCAGCTGGCGGGCCGACTTCTCGACGTCGAGGCGCTGGCGCAGGTCCTTTCGCTGGGTGGCGACCCCCGCCGGGCAGTTGTTGGTGTTGCAGATCCGGGCGGCCACGCAGCCGATCGACTGGATGGCGCTGTTGGCGATGGCGATGCCGTCGGCGCCCAGCGCCAGCGCCTTGACGAAGTCGCTCGGCACCCTGAGCCCGCCGGTGACGATCAGGGTGACACGGCCGCTGGCGCCCTGGGCGTCCAGGTGGCGCCGGGCCCGCGCCAGCGCCGGGATGGTGGGCACGCTGATGTGGTCGCGAAAGAGCGTCGGGGCCGCGCCGGTGGCGCCGCCGCGGCCGTCGAGGATGAGGTAGTCGGCGCCGGCGTCCAGCGCGAACTGGATGTCCCGCTCGATATGGTTGGCGCTGAGCTTGAAGCCGACGGGGATGCCGCCGCTCAGCTCCCGCACCCGGTCGGCGAAGCGGCGGAAGTCGTCGACGGAGTGCAGGTCCTCGAAGGTCGGCGGCGAGACGGCCGGCTCGCCCTCGGGGATGCCGCGCACCTCGGCGATCCTGGCGGTGTTCTTGTTGCCCGGCAGGAAGCCGCCGGTGCCGGTCTTGGCGCCCTGCCCGCCCTTGAAGTGGAAGGCCTGGACCTTCTCGAGCAGCGCCTCGTCGTAGCCGAACCGCGCACTGGCGAGTTCATAGAAGTAGCGCGAGTTCTCCTGCTGCTCCTCGGGCAGCATGCCCCCCTCGCCGGAACAGATGCCGGTGCCGGCGTGCTCGGCGCCGCGGGCCAGGGCGATCTTGGCCTCCTCGGAGAGGGCGCCGAAGCTCATGTCCGAGACCAGCAGCGGCATCGAGAGCGTCAGCGGCTTCCTGGCCTCGGGGCCGATCACGAGCTCGGTGGCGACCTCGGCATCCTCCATCAGCGGCTGGGTCGCCAGCTGGGCGGCCATGATCTGCAGGTCGTCCCAGTGCGGCAGGGTGTGGCGCGGCACGCCCATGGCGGCGATCAGGCCGTGGGGGCCCATCTGCTCGAGCCCCTCCCGGGCCAGCCGGTGGATGAAGGCCACCGTGGGCTCCTCCTCGGTGGCCTTGGCCTCGGGCGCCTGGT
>JAWWBV010000570.1:0-2161 GCA_033720795.1 Halomonas sp.
CCCAGGGTGCCGGCGAAGGTCGCCAGCGGCGTGAGCCCGGCGTCCTGGCCGTAGGCCTCGGCGCACAGCCGCGCCAGGCAGGCATCGCGCTGCTGGGGATTCTTGATGTGCACGACTCTCATCTCGGTGTCCTCGCATCGTCGTATGTCCGGCGCCAGCGCCAGGATCGAAAGCGCGCAGCCTACCACATCCTGGCCCGATCGCGCCGCGCCCGGCGTCCGGCGCGCGGGGGCGTTTCCCGTCGCCGGTGGATGGCGCTAGGCTGTCCCTTCCGCCCCGCCGACCAGGAACCGCCCCATGCCCGACGCCGCGCTCGCCCTGCCCCGCCTGATCGCCCATCGCGGGCTCTCCGCCCGCGCCCCGGAGAACACCCTGGCCGCGGTGCGCGCTGCCCATGCCGTGGGCGTGACCTGGGTCGAGCTCGACGTCCAGCTGCTCGGCGACGGCACTCCGGTGATCTGGCACGACGCCGGCCTTCGGCGCTGCTCCGATCGCCGCGGTCGGCTGGCCGACCTGGACCTCGCCGCGGCGCGCCGCCTGGATGCCGGCGGCTGGTTCGGCGAGGCCTTCCGGGGCGAGCCCATGGCCACCCTGGAGGCGATGCTGGCGCTGCTCGACGCCCTCGACATGGGGGTCAACCTGGAGCTCAAGGTCAATCGCGGCCGCGATCCCCGGGCGCTAGCCGAGGCCGCGGTGCCCCCCGTGATGGCGGCGCTGCCGCCGTCGCGCCGGCTGCTCTCCTCCTTCAACGACGCGGCCCTCGCCCACGCCCGCACCCTGGCCGGGCCCGAGGCGCTGTCGCTGGGGGTACTGGTCGAGGGGGTCGGCCGCGACTGGCGGCGGCGCTGCGAGGCGGTGGCGGCCTGCAGCGTGCATGCCGACTGGAAGCGCCTCAAGGCGGCCCGGGCCCGGGAGGTGAGCGAGGCCGGCTATCGGCTGCTCTGCTACACCGCCAACGACCCGGCCGCCTTCGCCCCGCGCTGGGAGTGGGGGGTCGAGGCGGTGATCAGCGACGACCCGACCCGCTTCATGGCGTAACGACGAGACCTCAGGCGCGTTCGGCCACGCCCGCCATCACCCGCGGGTAGTCGCGGGGGGCGAAGCGCAGGGTGACCAGCAGCATCGTCGCGACGCCCAGCGCCAGCAGCATCCAGGCGGCCAGGAAGCCGCCGGTCGCCTCGCGCAGGGCGCCGCTGATCCAGGGCGAGAGCGCATTGAGCATGAAGCCGAAGCCCTGCATGAAGGCGGCCAGGCGGCCTGCGGCGCGGGGATCGGGCAGGTGGTCCAGGGCCAGGATCAGACCCAGGGAGAAGCAGGCGCCGAGACCGAAGCCGGCGATGGCCACCCAGGCGAGCGCCCCCTGGCCGGGCAGCAGGATCAGTCCCAGATAGCCGATGAGCTGGGCCAGCAGGCTCACAGCCAGCAGCCAGCGGCGATCCGCGTGGGACTGGCGCTGCGCCAGGGCCGGCATCGACAGCGCGGCGAGCACCTGGAAGATGGTCATCCAGGCCAGCAGCAGGCCGCTGGACGAGGCGCTCCAGCCGAGCTCCCGGTAGTAGACCGGCAGCCAGGTGACCACGCTCGAGTAGCCGGCGTTGATCACCCCGAAGTAGAGCGCCAGCAGCCAGGCCCGGGGCAGCCGCCAGGGACGCGGACCGGCCAGGGCCACCCAGGCCGGCTCCGGCGCGCGGGGACGCCGCGACAGCCACCACCAGGCCAGCAGGGTGATCAGCGCCGGCACCCACCACAGGCCCACCCCCAGCTGCCAGCCGCCGAGGCGCGCCAGCCAGGGGCTCGCCCAGGCGGCCAGGCCGCCGCCGGACATCAACGCCGCGGAGTAGACGCCCATGGCGAGCGGCATGCGCCGGCCGAAGCGGCGCTTGGCGAGCCCCGGCACCAGCGCCTGGATCAGCGCGATGCCGGCGCCGCCCAGCAGCGCCGTGGCCAGCAGGGTCGCGCCGCTGCCATCGACCTGGCGCAGGGCGCAGGCCACCGCGATGGCCAGCAGGGCCAGACTGATGCCGCGCTGCTCGCCCAGCCAGGCCTGCAGGCGGCCACTGGCCAGCGCCACGGCCCCCATGCAGAGGAAAGGCAAGGTGGTCAGCCAGGCCAGCACCGTGTAGCTGAGCCCGGTGGACAGGCGGATCTCCTCCATCAGCGG
>JAWWBV010000571.1:0-2161 GCA_033720795.1 Halomonas sp.
CGCTTGGCGAAGTAGGTGAGCACGCCGTCGGCGCCGGCGCGCTTGAAGCAGAGCAGCGACTCGAGGATGACCGTGTCGGCCTCCAGCCAGCCGTTCTCGAAGGCGGCCATGTGCATGGCGTACTCGCCGCTCACCTGGTAGGCGAAGGTGGGCACCTTCAGCTCGTCCTTCACCCGGCGCACCACGTCCAGGTAGGGCATGCCGGGCTTGATCATCACCATGTCGGCGCCCTCGGCCAGGTCCAGGGCCACCTCGTGCAGCGCCTCGTCGCCATTGCCCGGATCCATCTGGTAGGTGGTCTTGTCCGCCTTGCCCAGGTTGCCGGCGGAGCCCACCGCGTCGCGGAAGGGGCCGTAGTAGCGCGAGGCATACTTGGCGCTATAGGCCATGATCCGGGTGTTGACCAGCGCCTCCTGCTCCAGCACCCGGCGGATCGCGCCGATGCGCCCGTCCATCATGTCCGAGGGGGCCACCACGTCGGCGCCGGCCTCGGCGTGGGAGAGGGCCTGCTTGATCAGGGTCTCCACGGTGCGGTCGTTGTGCACGTAGCCGGCCTCGTCGAGGATCCCGTCCTGGCCGTGGCTGGTGTAGGGGTCCAGCGCCACGTCGGTGATCACGCCGAGCTCGGGAATCGCCGCCTTGAGGGCCCGCACGCTGCGCTGCACCAGGCCCGCGGCGTTGAAGGACTCCTCGGCCAGCTCGCTCTTGAGCTCGGTGCCGACCACCGGGAAGAGCGCGATGGCCGGGATGCCGAGCTCATGGGCCTCGCGGGCCTCCTCGATCAGCAGGTCGATGGAGAGGCGCTCCACGCCGGGCATCGAGGGCACCGCCTCGCGCTGGCCCTCGCCTTCCAGCACGAAGACCGGCCAGATCAGGTCGGCGGCGGTCAGGGTATGCTCGCGCATCAGGCGGCGCGAGAAGTCGTCGCGGCGCATGCGGCGCGGGCGGGCGGTCGGGAACTGGCGTGGGGTCGTGAAGCTCAAGGCGTCTCTCCGGCAGTGGGGATCGAGGCCGCCACGGGTCGATGGTGGCCGCGCAAGATGACGAAACGATGACATGGGGTCGACTGCCCTCGAGTATATCAGTGTCGACAGGCGTCGAAAGACGCGCCTTGTCGCACCCCCGCCGACTCTCTAAAGTGGAGAGCTTGCGATTTCAGGGCCTGGCTTTCACAGGCGCCAACCTTCAAGGAGAAAGGCATGAGCAAACAGGTGGCGGTGATCCTCTCGGGGTGTGGGGTGCAGGATGGGGCCGAGATCTACGAGACTACCCTGACCCTGCTGCGCCTCGATCAGCTTGGCCTGGGCTATCGCTGCTTCGCCCCGGACATCGACCAGCATCACGTCATCGATCATCGTCACGGCACACCGGTCGAGGGCGAGACCCGCAACGTGCTGACCGAGTCGGCGCGCCTGGCCCGCGGCGAGATCTCGCCCCTGGACGAGCTCGAGGCCGAGGCGTTCGACGCGGTGATCCTGCCCGGCGGCTTCGGCGTGGCGAAGAACCTCTCGGACTTCGCCCTGGCCGGCGATGACCTGCGGGTGATCGAGGCGCTGACCCAGGCGCTGGCCGGCTTCCACGCGGCGCGCAAGCCGATCGGCCTGATGTGCATCAGCCCGGTGCTGGTGCCACGCCTGCTCGGCCCGGGCATCGCCGTGACCGTGGGCAGCGACCCCGGCGTCGCCGGCGCGATCAGCGCCATGGGCGGCCTGCACCGCAGCTGCGGAGTGGAGGACATCGTGCTGGACTTCGAGAACCGGGTGGTGACCACCCCGGCCTACATGCTGGCGACCCGCATCAGCGAGGCCGCGACCGGCATCTTCAAGCTGGTCGATCGCATCGACGAGCTGATGGACCTGTAAGCTTCAAGCGCCGAGCGCCGAGCTAAAAGCAAGCCCCGAAGGCTTCGAGCTTCGGGGCTTGCTTTTGCCGGGTCGGGTCTTATCGTGCTGGCCTTGGCCGCTTGGCGCTATGCCTCCCCGTCCTCCTCGTCCTTCTCCCGCTTGCGGCGCACCAGCCGGCCGAACAGCAGGCCCACCTCGTAGAGCAGGTACATCGGCACCGCCAGCAGGCTCTGGGAGACCACGTCCGGCGGGGTCAGCAGCATGCCGATGACGAAGCAGCCCAGCACCACGTAGGGGCGCTTCTTCGACAGGCTCTC
>JAWWBV010000572.1:0-2156 GCA_033720795.1 Halomonas sp.
GACCCTGACCGTCTACACCTACGACTCCTTCGTCTCGGAGTGGGGCCCGGGGCCGGGTATCGAGGCGGCCTTCGAGGCGCGCTGCGGCGACTGCGACCTGGAGTTCGTGGCGCTGCCCGGCAGTTTCGCCGAGCTGCTCGAGGCTCCCGAGGAGGTCAAGGTGATCCTCCAGGACCCGCGCACCAGCGTCACCGGCCAGGGATTGATGCTGTGGATCAAGAAGCTCTACGGCGACCGGGCCCCCGAGATCTGGGCGCGGCTCAACGAGCGGGTGCTCGCCGTGACCAACGGCTGGAGCCAGGCCTACTTCTCGCTGTTCATGAACGGCGAGGCGCCCATGGTGCTCTCCTATGCCACCTCGCCGGCCTATCACATGGCGGTGGAGGAGACCGACCGCTACCAGGCCGCCGCGTTCGAGGAGGGCCACTACCTGCAGGTCGAGACCGCGGCGATGTTGCGCACCACCGAGCGGCCCGAGCTGGCCCGGGACTTCCTCGCCTTCATCCTGACGCCGGCCTTCCAGCGCCACATCCCGCTGGGCAACATCATGAACCCGGCCATCGACCTGGGTGACGCGCTGGCCTGAGCGCCGGGCGCGTGACAGAATCCGTCGTCTGGACACACGAGAACCGCCCCGGGCTCCTCGCACGCCGAGGAGGCGAGGGCGGCATGCACGAGAGAAAAGAGGACACCATGCCCGAGTACCGCTCCCGCACCACCACCGCCGGCCGCAACATGGCCGGCGCCCGCGCCCTGTGGCGCGCCACCGGCATGAAGGACGAGGACTTCCACAAGCCGATCATCGCCGTGGCCAACTCCTTCACCCAGTTCGTGCCGGGGCACGTGCACCTGAAGGACATGGGCCAGCTGGTGGCCCGGGAGATCGAGAAGGCCGGCGGGGTGGCCAAGGAGTTCAACACCATCGCCGTGGACGACGGCATCGCCATGGGCCACGACGGCATGCTCTACTCGCTGCCGAGCCGCGACCTGATCGCCGACAGCGTCGAGTACATGGTCAACGCCCACTGCGCCGACGCCCTGGTGTGCATCTCCAACTGCGACAAGATCACCCCCGGGATGCTGATGGCCGCCATGCGCCTCAACGTGCCGGTGATCTTCGTCTCCGGCGGGCCCATGGAGGCGGGCAAGACCAAGCTGCTGGACCACGGCCTGGACCTGGTCGATGCCATGGTGATGGCCGCCGACGACAGCGTCGATGACGAGACGCTCGCCGAGGTGGAGCGCAGTGCCTGCCCGACCTGCGGCAGCTGCTCGGGCATGTTCACCGCCAACTCGATGAACTGCCTCACCGAGGCGCTGGGCCTGGCGCTGCCCGGCAACGGCACGGTGCTGGCCACCCACGCCGACCGCCGCCGGCTGTTCGAGACCGCCGGGCATCGCATCGTCGAACTGGCCAAGCGCTACTACGAAGGCGACGAGGCGCACCTGCTGCCCCGCGCCATCGGCTCCAAGGCGGCGTTTCGCAACGCCATGACCCTGGACATCGCCATGGGCGGCTCCACCAACACCATCCTGCACCTGCTGGCCGCCGCCCAGGAGGCCGGGGTCGACTTCACCATGACCGATATCGACCGGCTGTCCCGGGAGGTGCCGCAGCTGTGCAAGGTCGCGCCCAACACCCAGAAGTACCACATCGAGGACGTGCATCGGGCCGGCGGCATCATGGCGATCCTCGGCGAGCTCGACCGCGCCGGCGTGCTCGATACCCGGGTGCCCACCGTCTACGGCGACAGCCTGGCGGCGGCGCTCGAGGAGTGGGACATCATGCGCTCGCCGAGCCCCGAGGTGGTGGAATTCTTCAAGGCAGGTCCCGGCGGCATTCCGACCCAGACCGCCTTCTCCCAGAGCGCCCGCTGGCCGAGCCTCGACGGCGATCGCGCCACCGGCTGCATCCGCGACCTGGAGCACGCCTTCTCCCTGCAGGGCGGCCTCGCCGTGCTCAAGGGCAATATCGCCGTCGACGGCTGCGTGGTGAAGACCGCCGGCGTCGACGAGTCGATCCTGGTCTTCGAGGGGCGCGCCCACGTGGTGGAGTCCCAGGACCAGGCGGTGGCGGACATTCTCGCCGACAAGGTCAGCGAGGGCGACGTGGTGGTGATCCGCTACGAGGGCCCCAAGGGCGGGCCGGGCATGCA
>JAWWBV010000573.1:0-2155 GCA_033720795.1 Halomonas sp.
AGCAGACCCAGGCCAAAGCCGTCCACGCCGCAGTTGTTGGACCACACCGTCAGGTCCTTCACGCCGCGACGCTTGATCTCGGCGATCAGGTTCTCGGGGATGCCGCACAGGCCGAAACCGCCGGCGATCACGGTCATGCCGCTTTCGATGCCGTCCATTGCCTCTTCGTAGGAAGTCACTCGCTTGTCGAATCCGGCCATCGTGGCGCCTCGCGTTGTTGTGGGATGAGTGGTGGAAGTGAACTCTGGGAGTGCATGGGGAGAATGTCAGCCCAGTGTTGCCCCTGCCAATATATTTGTTAAGTTTGTTTTATTTATCGATTGATATAATAGCCTCATAAATTGGACCTTGGTAGCACGCCATGACCGTCAAGCAACTGCGCGCCTTCCTCGCCGTGGCGCGAACGCTGAGCTTCACCCAGGCCTGCGAGCACCTCCACCTCTCCCAGCCGGCGCTGAGCCTGGCGATCAAGGGGCTCGAGGAGAGCCTGGGCGGGCGTCTGCTGATCCGCAGCACCCGCAGCGTGCGCCTCACCCCGGAGGGCGAGTCGCTGGTCCCGCTGGCCAAGCGGCTGATCGCCGAATGGGACAACACCGAGGAGCTGCTGCGTCAGCGCTTCACCCTGCAGCTCGGGCGCCTGGCGGTGGCGACCATGCCGTCATTCGCCAGCACCCTGCTGCCGCCGGCGCTGCGCGTCTTCCGCCAGCGCCACCCCAAGGTCAACGTCACGGTCCACGACGTGATCAACGAGCAGGTGATCGAGATGGTGCGCGCCCGCCAGGTCGAGCTGGGGCTGGCGTTCGAGCCCGAGGCCACCGGCAGCCTCTCCTTCACGCCGCTGTTTCGCGACCGTTTCGTCGCCGTGGTGCCGGCCGACTCACGCCTGGCCGAGCGCCAGAGCCTCGGCTGGCCGACCCTGATGACCCGGGACTTCATCGCGCTACAGCGCCCCTCCATGGTGCGCCGCCTGCTCGAGCAGGCCCTGGAGGGCCGTGGGCTGGTACTGCCGGCGACCTTCGAGTGTCATCACCTGGCCACCGTGGGGCGGATGGTCGCCAGCGGCCTGGGCGTCAGCGCCGTGCCCTCGCTTTGCATCGACCAGATGCAGGAGCTCGGCGCGGTGTGCGTGCCGCTCGAGGATCCGATCGTCGAGCGCGACGTCGGCGTGCTGACCTGGAACCGTCACGAGCTCTCGGTCGCCGCCCTGGCCCTGCAGCGGGTGTTGGCCGAGACCATCCGCCCTCCGGCGCCCCCGCCGGGTCGTTGAGCCCTTCCGCTGGGCAGCTCGCGGACGATCCATTAGCATGAACGCCTCGTGAAATCCGTCAAGGAGACAGGCATGTCGACCCTCAAGGGGTTCGTGAGCCTCCTGTTGCTGAGCCTGACCACCCTGACCTGGGGGATTCCGCTGATCCTGCTGACCCTGGTCAAGCTGGTGACGCCGGGCCGCCGTTGGCGTCGCCGGGTGCTGACGGGTCTCAACTGGGTCGCGCTCAACTGGATGGGCAGCAACCTGTGGTGGATGCGCCGCTGGCTGCGTCCGCCCCTGGAGCTCAAGCTGCCCGAGGGCCTGTCCCGGGACCGCTGGTGGCTGGTGCTCTCCAACCACCGCAGCTGGACGGACATCTTCCTGCTGTTCTTTGCCTTCCATCGGCGCATTCCCATGCCGCACTTCTTCGTCAAGCGCCAGCTGATCTGGATCCCCATCGTCGGACTGGCCTTCTGGGCCATGGAGTTTCCCATGCTGCGCCGCCTGACCCGCGAACAGCGCGAGCGCCATCCCCACCTGGCGCGGCGCGACCGAGAGGCCACCGAGCGCATGTGCCGCCACGCCCGGGAGCGGCCGATCGCCATCTACAACTTCGTCGAGGGCACCCGCTTCACCCCGGCCAAGCACGCCGCCCAGGGCGCCCCCTACCGCCACCTGCTCAGGCCGCGTGCCGGGGGCATCGCCCAGGTGGTGAGCCTGCTCGGCGACCGGCTCGGCGGCATCCTCGACGTCACCCTGCACTACGACAACCCCGCACCGAGCTTCTGGGGCTTTCTCTGCGGCCGCGAGGGCCGCGTGGTGCTGGAGGCGCGGCGGCTGGAGGTGCCCGCCTGGATGCTCGAGGGCGACTATCACGACAACACGGACTACAAGGAACGCTTCCAG
>JAWWBV010000574.1:0-2155 GCA_033720795.1 Halomonas sp.
CATTAGGTGCTGCTGGATCTGCTGATAAAGGGGAGTTGCGCTGGCCATGAGGCATCTTTCTCGCGAAGCTAATGTATATACAATATATTCTAGCACGGCAGTCTCAATGCCCAAGTACAACACGTGACCCATCAGGTACGGCATTGCCATCACTCACTTGTATGGACGCCTCTCTATTGAAGGCCAAGCGATCAAGATTCCGTGCCCGATGGCGATAGGCGAAATGCGGGGGCGATCGGTGAGTGCAGCATCTTGTGACCATATGATGTGACCATGCCTTGGCCAGGCGTCAATTAACCACAATGCATATATGCCGTGTCCCACCAGAGGTGGTCACAAACGACGATCACAAACGACGAAAAGGGCCTGCGACGGTGTCGCAGGCCCTTGAAATCGTGGCGCGCCCGGCAGGATTCGAACCTGCGACCCTCGGCTTCGGAGGCCGATACTCTATCCAACTGAGCTACGGGCGCACGGCCTGGCGATGGGTGCCAGGCGGGCGCTATCCTACCCGCCCACCAGGGCCCTGTCCAGCCGACATCCCGAGCGGTCTGCAGCGTGCCGTGAGCCGGAGGGATTTTCCAGGCGTTGGCGATGCCGGTATACTGTTGCCCACTATATATGCACGCCGTGGCGTCCACCGTCTGACGTGATGCCGAGCGTGATTCCGATGACAGGACCGTCGAGAGGTGGTGAGAGTGAAATCCAGCAAGCTGATCATGGGGTGCCTGGTCACCCTGGGCCTGAGCGCAGGCATGGCCGTTGCACAGGACGACGCGGCGCACGACGCCATCGCGGAACGCCTGAAGCCGGTGGGTGAGCTCTGCCTGCAGGGCGAGGACTGCGGCACCGCCATGGCCGCCGGCGGCGGCGGCGGCGACAGCAGCGCCTCCTCCGGGGGGGCCATCGACGGGGCCGGCATCTACAACAACGTCTGCATGGCCTGCCACGAGACCGGCGCCGCCGGCGCGCCGGTGCGCGGCGACGAGGCCGCCTGGAGCGAGCGCACCGGCAAGGGCTTCGAGACCCTGGTGAGCCACGCCATCAACGGCTTCAACGCCATGCCCGCCAAGGGCGGCAACCCGAACCTCTCCGACGCGGAAGTCGAGGCCGCGGTCGCCCATCTGGTCGAGCCGGTCATGGAGGTGCCCACCCAGGAGAGCGGCGGTGACACCGCCGAGGCGAGCGCCGAGGGCGAGGCGAGCGAAGCCAGCGCCGGTGCCGAGGCCGCCACGGCCGGCATCGACGGCGCCGCGATCTACAACTCCGCCTGCATGGCCTGCCACGACACCGGCGCGGCCGGCGCGCCGAAGAAAGGCGACGCCGAGGCCTGGGCCCCGCGTCTCGAGAAGGGCACCGAGACCCTCTACAGCCACGCCATCAACGGCTTCAACGCCATGCCCGCCAAGGGCGGCAACGCGTCGCTGTCCGATGACGAGGTCAAGGCGGCGGTCGATCACATGGTCGGCGCCGTGCAGTAGGCCTACGGTCACGCAACGACGAGCGGGGCGCCCCAGGGCGCCCCGCTTGCGTTTAGAGAAGCCGTACCGGCGGCCGGTCGTCACCCTTCAATCCGGTCTCAGCCCAGCAGCGAGCGAATCCCCGCCAGGGCGTCCTGGCCCCGGGCCTGCTTCTTCTCCGGGTCCTCGCGGTCGGCGCGCCCCTCCCACTCCAGGTCGCCCTCCGGCAGCTCGTCGAGGAAGCGGCTCGGCGTGCAGTCCATCAGCTCGCCGTAGGCCTTGCGCTGGCGGGCGAGGGTCAGGGTCAGGGTGCGCCGCGCCCGGGTGATGCCCACGTAGGCCAGGCGCCGCTCCTCCTCCACGGTGCCCGCCTCCACGGCGTTGCGGTGGGGCAGCAGCTCCTCCTCCAGCCCCATCAGGTAGACATGCGGGAACTCCAGCCCCTTGGAGGCGTGCATGGTCAACAGCTGCACCCGGTCGGAATCGTCCTCCTCGGCCTGCTGCTCGAGGATGTCGCGCAGCACCAGCCGGGAGATCGCCGACTCCACGTCGTCGGTCTCGGTCTCCGTGCTCGCCGCGTCCTCGGGGTCGCGGTTCATGGACTTCTCGAGCTGATCGATCAGGATCCAGACGTTGGCCATGCGCCGCTCGGCGATGGTCGGCGCGCTGGCGTTCTGGTAGAGCCAGGCCTCGTA
>JAWWBV010000575.1:0-2147 GCA_033720795.1 Halomonas sp.
CTTGGCGAACCACTGCAGGTCGTGGGCCTTGGGGATGTTGTGGCTGAGCAGGCGC
Source organism: Halomonas sp. (assembly GCA_033720795.1). Taxonomy (GTDB): domain Bacteria; phylum Pseudomonadota; class Gammaproteobacteria; order Pseudomonadales; family Halomonadaceae; genus Halomonas. Next base: position 56 of record JAWWBV010000575.1, read on the forward strand.
AGCAGCAGGATCACCAGCAGGATGCCGAACAGCGGCCCCAGGTAGTTGTGGATCAGCTTGGTGCCCGACATCATCGCCGCCCAGGCGCCGTCGCCGAACAGCGGCCGCAGCAGCGTCTTGCCGTAGGCGAGGTTGAGCCCGGTGAGGGCCAGCAGGATGAACAGCGTCGCCACCGTCCAGTGCAGGGAGCGCACGACCAGCGACCAGCGCAGCAGCTTGCGTCCGGTGCGCGGCTCGTCGAGCTTCTTGCGTCCCACCAGCAGGTAGAAGAGCGCGATCGCCGCGATCATGCCCAGCACCGCGATCGCCCCGAACGGGGAGATCCAGCGCTCGCGGATCTGCCGCCAGGTCTCGCCGCTCGCATTCACCAGGTTGTAGGTGCTCTCGGCCCGGGAATCCCGGTAGTTGGGCCCCGTTTCGCCCGCCTTGACCTGTCGCCACAGGTCGGCGTCCACGGCGGGGACGGCGAAGGCCGCCTCCCGGCCGGGATCGGCCTGCTGCGCCAGCGCCAGCGAGGACAGCACCAGGCCGGCCAGCAGCACCAGCAGCATCAGGAGCCGCCGAGCGGCCCCCGGGTGCAACATCGACATGCTCATGGTCGCCTCCTTACCCCTGCTGGGTGGCATCGTAGGCCAGGGAGTCGGCTTCGGCGCGGGGGTTACCCGACCAGCCGCCGTCCTTGTGGCCGCGCTGGACGACGCGCTGGCGGAAGATGTCGGCGACCTCCTGGGCATCCCCGGCCAGCAACGCCTTGGTCGAGCACATCTCGGCACACAGCGGCAGCTTGCCCTCGGCGATGCGGTTGGCCCCGTATTTCTGGTACTCCTCCTCCTTGGTCTCCGCCGGCCCGCCGGCGCAGAAGGTGCACTTGTCCATCTTGCCGCGTTCCCCGAAGGCGTTCTGCTTCGGGAACTGCGGCGCGCCGAAGGGGCAGGCATAGAGGCAGTAGCCGCAGCCGATACACAGGTCCTTGTCGTGCAGCACGATGCCGTCATCACGCTGGTAGAGGGTCTCGGTGGGGCAGACGGCGATGCAGGGCGCATCGTCGCAGTGCATGCAGGCCACCGAGATCGAGACCTCGCTGGGCTCGCCGTCGTTGAGGGTCACCACACGGCGGCGCTGCACGCCCCATTCGACCTCGTTGGCGTTCTTGCAGGCGGTGACGCAGCCGTTGCACTCGATGCAGCGTTCGGCGTCGCACATGAATTTCATTGTGGCCATGGGGATCTCCTCAGCTTGCCTTCTCGATGCGACACAGGGTGCACTTGGTTTCCTGCATCTGGGTCACCGAGTCATAGCCGTAGGTGGTGGCGGTGTTGGCCGCCTCGCCGAGCACGTAGGGGGCCGAGCCTTCCGGGTAGCGATCGTGCAGGCTCTCGCCCTGGAACATGCCGCCGAAGTGGAAGGGCATGAAGACCACCTCGGGAGCCACCCGGGGGGTGACCAGGGCCTTGACCCTGACGCGGCCCCCCTCGGCGCCCTCGACCCACACCATGTCGCCTTCGGCGATGGCCAGGTCGTTGGCGAGTGCCGGGTTGATCTCGACGAACATCTCCTGCTGCAGCTCGGCCAGCCAGGACATGGAGCGCGTCTCCTCGCCGCCGCCCTCGTACTCCACCAGGCGTCCGGAGGTGAGGATGATCGGGTACTTCCCGGTGACGTCCCGCTCCTGGATGCTGCGGTAGAGCGTCGGCAGGCGGTAGTGGGAGGTCACGTCCGGCCAGGTCGGATAGTCCTTCACCAGGTCGCGGCGGCTGGTGTAGAGCGGCTCGCGGTGCTTGGGAATCGGGTCCGGGAAGGTCCAGACGTTGCACCGCGCCTTGGCGTTGCCGAAGGGGGCACACTCATGGGCGATGGCCACCCGCTGGATACCGCCGGAGAGGTCGGTCTTCCAGTTCTTGCCTTCGGCCTCGGCCTTCTCGGCGTCGGTCAGGTCGTCCCACCAGCCCAAGTCCTTGAGCATGGCGTCGGTGAACTCGGGATAGCCGTCCTCGAGCTCGGAGCCCTCGCTGAAGACGCCGTCGGCCAGCAGGTTCTCGCCGTCGCGCTCGATGCCGAAGCGGGCGCGGAAGGTGAGGCCGCCCTCGGAGAC